>CALDEW010000331.1 GCA_937942355.1 uncultured Pirellulaceae bacterium
TGCGGACCTGTGCGTGAGCCACGTCGCGCGTGATGCTCTTACCAAAGTCTGGGTTCAATAATCCCTGTGACAGAACGACTGACTTTGAAAGCGGAATCGGTGTCTTTTCGTTGGCTGCTTCGCGGACGTGATGTACGGGGAAAATCACTTTTTGAGCGATCTCGTAAACCGACTGATAATCTTCTTCGGAGTAAGAAGACGGCAACTCATGCACGAGCATAATGACCGGTATATCTTCGCCTGCGATCTCTTTAGCGATGTAACGCGATTCCATGCTGTTGCAGATCGCCAAGACGGGAGGATTATCCTTTTCTTTTTGAACGAATCGAGCGACGCGTTTTTTGATTTCTTCTGGTTGATCGTTGGGAAGATTGAAACAGTCAACCGAATGGGAATACGCTTCAAATTCACCCGCCAGATGTCCGCCGGTATGAAGGATCGTCTCGCATTGAATGTCGCAATTCTCTGCAAAGTGCTTCAGAATGTTCAAGATGATCTTAGGTGCACCGGTCCGCGTGGCTTCATGGGAAACGAACAAGACCCGTCGACGAGCTGGACCTTGGGCTTGCTTGTTCTTCTTCGATCTGCGGAATAATCTCATAATGGGTCCAGTTAAGGAGGGTCCTGAATTCAACAACGCGACGGGATCAGCCACTAACAGTGACCAGCCAACAATTCGTTTATCGGTAATAACGGTGGGTGGGATTGGCTAAACTTTGCCGGATAGTTGAAAAATTCAGATTCAAGAATGCTCGATTCCAATGGCGCGATTTTTCTCAACATTAGCAAGGTATTGCTTGCCGAAACAGGCCACCCGATGGAAACGCTAGCGGTTCGTTTGCCTTGGCGGCCAAGCGGTCTGGCAGATTAAAAATGCCACCGCTGGAATGGGGCTGCTCAACGATAAAGGCTCACGTCGACTCGGGTTACGTCCGCACGTAAATGGGCAGAGCTCTCTTGTGTTTTTAAGATAGCTGGACGTGGCGTGATAGCAGAATGACGCGCGAAACTATCGCCTTGAGTCAGCCTAAGCTGATTTCGCGAACAAGTGCTGAAACTGTTCGGATCTTTTGTCGGCCTCGGCGACCGAGCTATCATGCACGATACGCCCCATCTGCATCACGATCACTCGGTCGGCCAGTGCCAACGACGAACGTCGATGAGTGATGATGATCGTTGTTCGGGACTTAATGAATTCAGCCAATTCGTCGTGGATCAAACCCTCGGTCTTGCCATCGATTTGGCTGGTCGCTTCATCCAGCACCAGGATGCGTGGATCGGCCACAATCGCTCGCGCCAAAGCGACGCGCTGTCGTTGCCCTGCCGACAGATGCCCACCGTCATCTCCGACGATTGTTTCGTAACCCGCTTGGAAGTTGTCGACGAAGTCGGGTAACCTTGCGATTTTAGCGGCCTCTAGAATTTGTTCTTTTGTCGCCGTTCGAGAACCGTAAGCGATATTCTCCCAGAGCGTACCCTGAAACAGTTGTGAATCCTGCGTCACCCAGGCAATCTGGCGACGGAGCTTTCGTGGATTGACTTCTTTCAGATCCACGCCATCGATGCGAATGGTGCCGCGATTGGGATCGTAAAATCGAGCCAAAAGATGCACCAGCGTAGACTTGCCACAGCCGTTGCCGCCAACAATGGCCAACGTTTGTTGATAGGGGATCGTTAGATTGACTTTTCGCAGAACCGCTTCGCGCGGTTTGTAAGCAAAAATCACCTGCTCGAATTCGATCGACTCCGAATGCAACGGCATCGGTGTCGGAGGCCGCGGATAGTCGACTTGTGGTTCGACGTCGTATGTTTTGAACAAGTTTTCGCAGGCGGTGCCTCCTCGAACGAGAACATTGACCACTTCAGTCATCTTCCGCGCCGGGTCGCTCGCTCCGGCCAATAGAGCGTAAAACAAAATCAGTTGCTCAGGTTTTAGCGGTGTATCGGTGATCTTGAACCAATCACCGAACAGATGCGTTTGTTGATTCAACACCAAGTAAGCACCCGCCAACAGTGCGATCGAAATCGAAATGATTCCCAGCACTTCCGTGATCGGTCTCAGCAACGAATCATACAGTGAAATGCGCAATGACATGTGGTAGAGAACTTCGGAACATTTTTTGAATCGTCCGCGTTCAGTGCGTTCTCGATTGAAGATTCGTACGGTTTTCACCGCATGAAAAGTCTCAATCAAGGATTGGAAAACCTCTGACATGCCCTTCATTTCAGACTGTGTCGATTTCTTCATGCGGCGTGAAACGGATCTTACCAATAGCGCTCCACCAGGGACCATCACCAGCGAAACCAAAAGCAACGGCAGCGAAATAAACGCCGCACAAATCAGGCATGTGATCATTTTCATCGGCTCACGAATGCACTTGCCGTAGAACATTCGAAGGCCGCCATTGACCATCAGCATATTGTGCGAAAGGTGCGTCATGATGTTCGACGTGCCAATGCGGTCGATCCGTCTTTGGTCCAGCTCCAATGCTTTGCGGTAATAAATACGCCGCAGGTCCATGACGGTTTTACTGGCCACCCGCGCCGTTAAATACGCCGATCCCACTAGGAAAAATCCCTTGAGTATAGATACGACCAGAAGAAATGAGATCGACCAAACCAGCGTCTCAAACGCGGACGTTGGCGCGTACTTATTGACGATCGGTTGAATGGAGTCTTTGTAGTACGCGACCCGTTTGATTTCGCTTTTCAAACGGTCCTTTTTCATGTTCAGCTTGAGCCCCAACTTCCTCGCCTCGTCGGGGGGCGCCGCGTCGATCTCGCACATCAGCTCAGCGACCTCGCGGTTGACGTTGGCGACGGTGAGGTTGCCTTCTTTGATTTCCGAGGCGACCCAGGTAATCGCCGTTTCATCTTGCACGACGATCTTCACGATCGGGAAGATGGTCGTGATTGACATGCTCCACAACAACGAAATCATCACCGCGCAGCCAACCGCCCCGATAATCGACCACTTATAACGTAGCGACAATAATACGGCTTTGAAAAAAGGATTCATCCAGGCATCGGTGGTAGGTTGGGCGATTGAGCGAAAATGAGCCCTATCAAGTAGCGCGTACTTTGAGGATCACACCAAACGGGGTCAAGAACAGTTTTGTTATCGACATTCGCCCAGCCAAAAACACCCATTTTTCGAATTGAAAAGGGACGGGAAGAAAAGTGATAGCGTTTTTAGCTCGGCACGGTGGGGTGAGTGGCGGGAATGGGGGAATGGCTGGGGTTCATCTTCGTTTGTGGAGCCGTTGGAGAGGTAAGCTGGAAACCATCACCACAGACGCGCCAATGCCGGCCTACTCTTACTTGGGGAGGTGCTGATTGACTTCGTAGCCATTTGTGATCACCGAGCGGCGGGATTAGACTCCCCATCCCCTGAGACTCCGCCGCTGCTTCGGTCCATCGGTTTGCTCTCGGGCGGAGTGAACTGTGGGCGATTGGATTTCGACTGGTCAGAACGAAGACGTTCAAGCAAGCTAGATACAGTACCACCAGATTCTGAAAGTAACCTCTCGCGAGTCTCGCGCAGAGCGTCGAGTATTGGATTATTCGTCACGTTAAGTTCCCCCAAGAAATTCACTCGGCGTGCATATCAAGAGTTGCCCATAACCTTGCTCATCAAGTAGACGGTACACGCGCGGTAATTCGTGAGCGTTAGCAATGTGTTTGCAATTTTGTGTAAGAAGATAGTCTACTCCAGCAATCGCCGCTGCGGCAACATGAATTGCGTCTGCACCCGCCTTTCGGGGCATTAAGTGTTTAGCGAGTATCAGATTCGCAAGAGCGTCAACATCAGATCCGAGCTGGACAAGTGGTAGGCCATCCAAAAGTTTCAGCCGATCTGCGGCGGCCGCAGGATCTCCATCGGTAGCCTCAAGGATAGTAAGTTGGGAAGTGACTAAATTGAATTTCGAACGTTCAATAGACCACCAATCCCGTGCTTGGTGTTGCAACGCCGCGATCCGAATGTCGGAACTGGGACGCGACGAGGCGTGACTAACAATCGAAGTTTCAATATAAACTGTATCCATGTCAGTATTATAGCGTCGTTAAACTCAGATTGAATCAGCCGTGAATAATTCGAATAAAGAATCTATGAAAGTCAAAGGTGTGGGTTTACTTGTTTGCAAATCAAACTGGCGATTAACCCGAGTTCGCGTTTGATATCGCCAGAATATCCCACACCAAAACAATAGCTAAGCAATAGATAGAGTTGGTCGACGAATCAGCCGATACGAAGCGTCGATTGGATTCGGTCGATCGCGACTTTGACCTTCACTTTCGAATTCGCCAACGCGATCTCTGAATCGTCTTCAATCAAAGACGTTACTTTCTTTCGCGCCGCGACCACCGTGCTGTGACTGCGTCCGCCGAAGTAGTCACCGATTTCAGACAATGCGGCGTTGGTATGCTCGCGTGCCAGGTACATTGCCAGCATGCGGGCCGAACTGATTGATTTCCGGCGACTGCTGGATCGGAGATCCGCCGACTTCAATCCCGTGAGATTGCAGACGGCTTGTTCGATCGTCACCATCGACGTGCCAATGGATGATAACGAAATCAAATCTTGCAACACTTGGGACGCAAATTCGACGGTAATCTTATCCACGCCTGTCGAAATCGAAACGGCGCGGAGGCGATTGATGGCACCTGATAATCTTCGCACGTCGCGCGTCATCTGTTCGGCGATCAGGCTGACCACGTCGTCATTAAGAACGAAGTCGCGCTGTCGGCACATCGCACCAATGATGGACTTCCGCCCTTCGAGATTGGGGAACATTAAAGGACACATCAAACCGTTGGCCAATCGGTTCAGCAAATCGCAACCCAGCGTGTCCAGTTCCATCGGCGGTCGGTCAGCCGAAACGATCACCTGTTTGCCTTGCCGAACCAAATGATCCAAGGTGAACTGAAACTCGTTCAGCGTCGCGTTTTTACCGGCCAGGAATTGAATGTCGTCGATCGCCAATAGATCAAGATCACGATACTTCCGCCGAAACATTGGCAGCCCGCGATTATCTCGCAAGGAAGCCACGAACTGATTGGTGAACTGTTCAGCCGTCAAGAACACACAACGTTTGGCTCGCAACCGTCGGCGATATTCATTGGTGGCCGCTTCCAACAGATGGCTCTTCCCCGATCCCGAGGGACCATGAATCAGCAGCGGCGAAAACTGCCCCGGCAACTGCATGATCTGCTCGACGCCCGCCTTGGCGAATTGATTGTTGGCTCCAAACCAGAATGACTTTAAGTCAAGCTTCGTTGGTTTGGGTGGATGCTGCGAAGGCCGTTGCTGAGATGTCAATGGGGCCGCGTTGGTTTCCGGCTTAGCCGCTGTGGGAATCGAATCGAACAGGCTTGGTTGACCATCAAGGCTGCCCTTGTCGGACGCCTTTTTCTGTGGCGGTGCCTCAACGACGAACTCGATGCCAACATGGGCTCCGCAGGCATGATCGACGACGCTGCGGATTTCTTTGGCGAACGTGTTCTGCAAACGGTTGGCCGTGAAGTTGCTGTCCGCGAAAACCTTCAACTGATTCTGCGAAAACTCGAACGGCATCTGCGACGAGAACCAAAGTTCAAACCTCGTATCGCCAATCTTACGCGCCAACATCTCAGCAAGAATCTTTGAGATCTCACTGTCTGTTTTGGCGCCTTGGGCAGCGGTGGGAGGTGAAGTGGTTTCCGTTATCGACAAAGTCGCATCCTGACGTTTTCATCGGCCAAACGCATTCGAAATTGTTGAACGGCGAAATTTATCTCAACGCCAGCGGCTGAGACTACTTAACCAGACAATGGAGAGAGATCGGCTATCACGTCAACGAGGCCATAGGTGGGCGGCCTGCCACAGCAACAGCGAGTCAAATCCCATCAACTCGATGCATCGTATCCTATAAATTCAAGAATCCGTCCGCTTCATTGCCGACGTGCTCTTAATCTTTGAAACGTGATTCTAAGAGTGCTAGCAGCGGTGTCAAAGACCTAAACTTCATTTCGTTTGAAGTTTCCTTAAACGTCGAAAAACGCATCCGAGTTTTTGCGAAACAGTGAAAAATCGGAGCAGCCGTCATCGTGGAAACCTGTTGAAAGTTTGTCAGTCATGCGGCCACGAGGAACGACTGAGTGCGAGGTTTTCAACGTTTCTCAAGGCTCGTCGATTCCAGACTTCCCGCCATTGAATTTTAGCAATGTTTTATTGTCGGGGAATTGCAGGAGCCATAAAACCAAGAAACTCTTTGCTAAGTTTGAATCCGCTGGCGGGTTGATTGATTTCCATGATCACCGCCGTTCTTTGGACTTGATTTCGTCGGTCGATGGAGTCGGGGTCCTTCATCAGCAAACCACCGGTCTCGGCTGTCCCAAATTTTGCAACATATAGCCCCGCCCAATGAGTGGGCTGCGGTTTTAGCCCGAAGTGCTTGGTGGCAAGGTCGATCAATCGTGACGGGTCGCCTACCCAGCCGCGGAATGTGATGCGCTGCGTGCGGTGGTTTTGGTCAAAGAAATAGGTCAAAGCCCCGTTAAGGTCCCACGAATTTGTACCGGTTACCAAAGCGGTGCGGAGACCGTGCAACCCGTTTTCTGCGGGGATCGTCGTCAGCCTCTCCCAACGTTGCTTCACCCAGGTTGGCGACACATCAAATCGGAAGATCTCCTGAAAATTAGAAACAGGGATAAACTGCATCGGTTGGGCGGTCAAATCAGGTCCGAAAGCATTTCCGCGGAAGGTTCG
>CALDEW010000332.1 GCA_937942355.1 uncultured Pirellulaceae bacterium
CCGAGCGTACGGCTGCTGGTGTTGATCACGCGAGGCAGAGTATGGAAAAATTACAAAAAAGGGTCAAGCCAGATATTTGCTGTCATCCTGGGACCTCTTGGGACCGTCAATTTGTCGGGAGTCTGAAACTCTGCCTGAAACCTGCCCGTGCTTATGTTGTAAGTGGATAGGTCTCGAGCGGAGCCTTGATCGCCCCGAGCATCGACCTCTCGATGCCAGCATTCAAAGCAGACTTTTCGCAATCGTTACGACCCGCGCGTGCGAGTGAACAATCGTTTCACAGTGGGAAACTTCTTTCAGCGCTGCGAACGTTGCAAACGATACACCTGTTATTCGCAATCCCTAGCTTGAGTAAAGGCCCTACTATGTTGCTAACTCGATCGTCCCGCATCGCGACGTTAACTATTGCAGTTGTTCTATTCGCAGTCCTGTCTTCATTGACATCAGATTGCCAAGCCCAACGGCGGCGATTTGTGCCGGGCCAGGAATTAGGAAGATTTCTGGGCATCGGCCATGGTGCCGGCTATCACTGTGCCAACGCCGGTCAAAACACGGACTACTACAATCCATACAGCGCCCACAATTCGATGTTGACCTTCAGCAGCTATCCCGACAACGGATACATTGGAGGCTACTCGAGTTTTGATTCTGACACGGTTCCGCATGCGTCTTACACAAACCGTGGCCAGAATCAGCACTCCGTGTTTGAGTCACTGCCAGGCCAGACGGTCCAGCCGCGATTCGAACCAGCCGTTGACCGCACGCGGAAGAAAAGAAATGAAGCCGATTTCGATCCAGACCTTGATTCTGCAAACGAACTCGATTTTGATCCCGATGAAGATTTCGATGATGAATCTGATTTCGGTTCGAGTTCCAAATCCGATTTTGATTCGCCTTCGATTTTGGGCGGCTTGGATGACGTTAAGGCTCAAGAATTGGCAGGTGAAGGCGATGGCGACTTCGATTCGCTGAAAAGCACCTTTGACGAGCTACAGCGCGATGAATCCACTTCGCCCAAGTCTATCGATGACGGCGAAGGGTTCTTGAATTAAGCTGGTCGTGGGATCGGGCTTCCGCCGGCATTCGGTCGGTAGCCCAAGTGTTAGCTCAGAATTTGATCGCCGACTTTGACCTTGCGGTTCGAACAGTCTTGCCGATCGCCGACGCGACATTGAATACTTCTTGAAGTTCATAGTCGGGGAGAATGGGTTGAGTAGTTCCGTCGGGCATTTTTAGAATGGCGAAATCATTCTTGCGATCCACGCCAACACCGCGCGGTAGTACCGGGAACGACATGTGCAGCTCAATTTGGCCCAACATGTTGCCACCGGATGCTGCCACGGTCGAAGGGTCGTAGCCTGACGTCAAATTAACGTCGGTGAACTGTCCATCGATCCAGCCACTGAGACGTTCCTCCTGAGGTTCGATAAAAAATCTGCCCGCGAAACCAGATTCGGAGCCCAACTCCCTAAGCTCAGGCAGCCATTGATTCACCAACCAACACGGCATTGCCACCTGGTTGGTTTCGACGTGAATACGCAGTTGATCGGTGGCCGCGATGTGATCGACATTACACTGCACAACCGCCCGTTGATCGCTGAGCGCGTTTGCGTTTCTCATCTGAAGTGTGACGACCGCGCGAGAGCCCTCTGCTGTTGGGTTGGTGGTGATCTCAAGCGGCGACACACGCAGCTCGCGCGTCTGACCGTTCTCAGTTGCCGTCAAGACAACGTCATTGAGCAACACCGAACATGCGCCCGACCGCATCAACTTGCGATTGATGGTTTCGGCAATGTATTTCAGTCCGTGATTGGACAAACGTATCTGATCGCGGATCACGATCTGGCTGCGGCCCGGCGTGCAGTTTAAATCGACTTCCATCGCCGATAGAACGGGTTGGCCATGACCATCAAAAACAGTCACATCGCGCAGCACCGTCTCGGTGGGGCTGAGTGTTTCGACTGAGCTGACTTGCGTATGGACACCGGTCGTCGCGAGGACTTGCTGTTGCCAATCATCAGACGTGCGCGGGTGGAATGCTCGGTAAACGATAATCGCCGTGGGCAAGCAGCAGAAAAACAGAAATAACAAACGACAAAAGAACCGGCGCTGGTTATCACTCATTCGATTTTCCATGGCTGACTTCCTGTCATATCCAAAGTCCGTGGTGGTGGATCTTCTCGAAAGATCCGTCGTCCTGCCGCGCTCATTTTCGGCGACGATCGAGCTATGTCCGATTGTCGCTCAACAACGTCATTCTTAAAACCCGAAATACTCGCTAGCACTCGGCCTCGCACCAGTTTTTTATCAAACGAGCGCGTCGAAGACTCTGACGCTACGCCACGTTTGCTTGTTGCGTTCAATAAACTCAAGATGTTCGGGGTGGTCTTGGTAGACGTCATGCGTTTGGCGGCTTTCAAAAACGATCACCAACGACACATCAAAGTCAGCATCGTTCACCTCCCGATCCAACTCGGCGTCGCGGATTCCGACATGCATGCCGACGACGCCGTCGGGACGATTGAGGTACGTATTACATTCGTCTACCAAGGCTTGGCAATTTTCAGGTGTATTGTCCTTAAGCGCAAAAAAGACGCAGTGTGTCAGTTGGCCGGTCGTATTGGACATAGATCTTGTTTGATAAATGGAAGGGGTAATCGTTGTCAGCTTGCCAGCTAACCCAAGATCACCTAATTTACAGCCTGTTCTATTAAAGACAACACAACCACGAGCTTGATTTGCCCATTCAACCGATCACGACCGTCACCGATCTCCGCAGCGTGACCGACGGCTTCAAATCCAAACAACAGACCATCGGCGTTGTGCCGACGATGGGTGCGCTGCATGAGGGTCACTTGAGTTTGGTGCGCGAATCCCTGAATAGCTGCGACCAAACAATCGTCACGATTTTCGTTAATCCGACCCAGTTCGGGCCTGACGAAGACTTGCGCGATTACCCTCGCCCTCCCGGCGAAGATTTAGCAAAGCTGGAGTCGTTGGGGGTCGAACATGTTTTCGCGCCTGCCGACGATGAAGTGTATCCCGACGGATTTTCGACGGCCATCGATCCGCCAGCGGTGGCCGGTAAACTGGAAGGCGAGTTTCGTCCGACTCATTTTTCCGGCGTCGCGACCGTGGTATTGAAACTGCTTAATATGACTCAGGCCGACGTCGCTTTCTTTGGCCAAAAAGATTTTCAACAAGTGCTGGTTGTTCAGACAATGGTGGCTGACCTGAACGTCAACGTTGATATCCGCGTCTGCGACATCGTGCGCGAAAGTGATGGTTTAGCGCTGAGCTCCCGCAATGTTTACTTGTCTGAGGAAGAAAGAAAAATCGCGCTGACGCTCTCGAAAACGCTCGACCATGTCGAAGGCCTGATCCAACAAGGGCAAACCGATGGCTTTGAAATCGTAACTGAGATGCGTCAAATGCTGATCGACGGCGGCGTGACGAGCGTTGACTACGCCGTCGTTGCCGATCCAAAAACACTCAGCACCGCCGAGACGATTTCGTTGCCGGTGGTGGCGCTGATCGCAGCGCATGTCGGGGA
>CALDEW010000333.1 GCA_937942355.1 uncultured Pirellulaceae bacterium
TGGCCTGATGCAAGGGCAGTGGTTCGATAAAACTGCGAAGTTGTTTTGTGCTCACCGGCTCAACTTTGCATATGTTTTTGCACGTCGGTGGTTCGGGCCGGGGGAACTAAGGGGCACCGTCTAAGTATTCTTTGTGGAGAGCTATCAACTCGGACAAGTTACCGGTGTCGGCTTTTTTGACGGCGGAAAGGTAAGCGTCTCTGGCGATACTTTTTGCAACGCCGATGGTGTCTTCGGGCCATTTGACTAAGGGATGGTCGTTTTGTTTCAGGAAGATGTTTCCCAGCAATCGAGACCATCGTCCATTGCCGTTGGGAAACGGGTGAATGCGTACCGCTTCGAAGTGAATCCGCACCGACAACTCAAGCAGTTCGTAAGTCTCATTCTCGATCCAGAAGGCGATTTCACCCTCAAGCTTGTATAGCTCCGTTTGGATATTCTGCCACTTGCAACCGATGTTCAAGTCTTCTTGTCGAAACTTACCGGCGTATTGCCAAACATCGCAGAACATTTCCTGGTGAAGCTTTTGAAACCAATTCAGATCAAAAGGGGCGATTTTTTGAGATGGCTTGCTCCCTAAGTATTTGACGAAGGGGTTGAGGATATTTTGGGCTTCGGCGATGTTGAGTTGTGCGCGGGTCTTAATTGACCTGTCTTTTAAATGAGACGGGTCAATCGGCGTTTCGCCTTCAATAGGATCCCAAGTTACCATCGGTTAACCCCACAGCTTTCGACGCGATCCGGCCATCAGCTGATGAACGAGTTGCGAAACCATCTTTTCGATTTGGTTTTGCTCAACGGCTTGAGACTCTAAGCCAGACGTGCCTTGCACCATCCCAACCAACTCCCGCGCCTTCTTAACGGCTTGCTGGTGAAGCAGGTCGTAACTATCCACTTCGTTAGCAAATTCGAGATCCAGTCCAAGGGCTTCCGCGATCGCGGCAACATTGGCAAACGTCGCGTGCTCGACACCTTTTTTGAAGACTGCTTTTAGAGTGGAGACCGGAACTTCACTACGTTTAGACAGTGCTTCAAAAGTCATTCCCAACTCTTGGCGTCGGCTGTTCAGTTTTTCGGTGAAGTTCATTTTACGCAAATAATCAGCTAATAAATTGCCCCTAATTTTAAATAAATATACTATTATTCGAACGTTAAATAGTCAAAAAAGTATATTTTTCGATACTAAAATATTTAGTTTCTCCAGGAAACTCTGATTTTCCTTCTTTTTACATCCTTTGTTTGTTCGAATCGAGGACTCGCTCGAGATTCTTTGTGTAGCGGCCGGAGCCGTCTCGAGCACAAAGGTTACCAACAACCGGCAAGTTGATAAACCTAGTAATGAAAAGCCATTTGATAATTGGCGGATGGATCAGCCACGCGTCGGCTTTCTTCCCTGTGCGAGATTTGATGCGTAGTGGCCTTAGACCATCCTGTTCGTCGTCTGAGCGACACGTGAGATCTGGCCTGATTCAATGGCGATCGCGACCTTCAAAAAGCAGAACAAGAACTTCTTCGATTCCCTGATGAAATCAATCAACGCAAAGCTGCAACGGGAAGAAGCACCAAGCTTCTTCGCAAAATTATCTTGAATGGTTACGATAAAAGAACACTCATTCTTATGGGGATTACTCGCCGCGACGAACTTAGATTTGAAAGCGCTGTTTTGAAGACGCAACAGAGAAACAATACAAATACTATTAACGAGATTTACGACGCGGACGCATTTCGAGACGCAGGTCATCGTTTGGTCGATTTTTTGGCGGATCAATTGGATTCGATGAAGGCGGGGACGAATAAACAAACACTGCCTTGGGCTGAACCTACTGCCCTGTTGAACTCAGTCGATGGTTGGGCGACGGCGGAAGCTAACAAGTTGTTTGAGCAGGTATTCCAGCGCTGTATTCGACTGCATGATCCGCGTTACATGGGGCACCAGTTGATGCCACCTGCTCCGGTGACGGCGTTGGCGGGAATGTTGACGGACTTCATGAACAACGGCATGGGCGTCTACGAAATGGGGCCGGCCGGATCGGCGATGGAACAGTGGCTGATTCGGAGAATCACGGCCAAGTTCGGATTCGGTGAGGCGGCTGGAGGATTCATGACCCATGGCGGAACGCTGGCTAACCTGACTGGAATGCTCGCCGCCCGCGCCAAGCAGTGTCCCGGCGCGTGGCAAAAGGGTGAACCGTCGAATTTGGCGGTGATGGTTTCGGCGCAGGCTCATTATTGCATGGATCGCGCCGCGCGCGTGATGGGGTGGGGGGGAGAAGGTGTAATTCAAATTCCTTGCAACGATCAATTTCAAATGAATGTCGATTTGCTGGAGCAAACGCTGGCCAAGGCAACAGCGGCTGGAAAGAAAGTTATTGCCGTATGCGGAACGGCCTGCACGACGTCGACGGGATCGATTGATGACCTGCAAGCGATTGGCCGTTTCTGCCAGCGGCACAATCTGTGGTTCCATGTGGATGGAGCTCACGGCGGAGCGATCGCGTTTTCGGATCAGTATCGGCCCTTACTGGACGGAATCGAATTAGCGGACAGTATCGGGATGGACTTTCACAAGATGCTCTTGGCTCCGTCGTTGACCAGTGCCGTGCTTTTTAAAAACGGCAAGGACGCTTATCGTACGTTTACTCAAGATGCTGATTATTTGTTGTCGGCCCAACAGGAAGAAGATCCATGGCACGACGTGGCTCGCAGGAGTTTTGAGTGTACCAAGACGATGCTCAGCCTGAAGGTATTCAGCATCGTCGCGATCCATGGCTGGGACGTTTTTGACAAAAACGTGACGCGTCTGATCGACTTGGCGGCATCATTTGCTGACGTGATTAAGGATGCGGATGACTTCGAATTGGCCCTTGCCCCCCAAGCCAACATCTTGTGCTTTCGTTTCACCGGCGCCGAAGATGACTTGAACCAAGTGAACGCTTCTATTCGAAAGACGATGATCGAAGAAGGTCAATTTTACATCGTCCAGACGGTCCTCCAAGGCGAAACTTGGTTGCGAACAACGATCTCAAATCCGATGAGCACCGTCGCGCATTTTCGTGAATTGTTGGAGCGCATCCGCGATCGCGCGACCGACTGATATCCAATTAATTTGCAGGCATCGAAATTCAGCGGCGGATGAGTTCATCATTTTCCTAGTCATGCGATTTCCCAGTCCGGATCGTCGTTGAGCGCTGCTTTTGAATTATGTCGCTGCGACAATGTGCTGTGTAACAGTTTAACGACAAGCCGGAAGGCGACCGTGTTTGGTGGGGCAAAACTCCATCGCCTTCCGGCTAGTCGTTAAACTGACCAAGGATCGCACGCTTGCAAAAAATCGTTTGGGGATGGCCCAAAACCTTACGCGAGCTCCTTTAATCTAGCGCTACCACACACACGTTTGCCAAACCGTGCCCTGTCGCGGCGGGAATGCATTGAGGGTAAACTG
>CALDEW010000334.1 GCA_937942355.1 uncultured Pirellulaceae bacterium
TTGGTGATTTCAGTCCGCTCGCAACCGCTGCTACGGTATCAGTGAGAGAGGGCGCGGGAGTCGGAGGTAGCGACCGGGTTACCCTTGTCCTGCCAGACGGGTTGGTAACCCAGACTTGGCTGAGTGTCACTGTTTTGGCCAATGCGAACACGGGGCTTAGTCAAAATGACCTGTTTTACTTCGGGAACATTATAGGAGACACCGGCGACAGCGCACTGACTGCAGGACTCGCCCTAGTGAACGCGCTGGACGAAACTAGCGTACGTAGCAACCATCACAACTTCATCAATCGGGCTGGCGTACAAGACGTCTACGACTTCAATCGAGATAGCTTGGTGAATTCAATTGACGAAAGCATTGCGAGGAACAACAGCACTGCCGGCACTAACTTTGTCCAACTGATCGTTGCTCCCGGATCCGTCAGCCAACCCGTGACCGCAGTCCCAGTCCAACAGGTTCCACTGACCCAACTTCCGGTTACGACAAGCATTCAACCGTCTGAGAAGACTACAGTGGAAAAACCGCTAATCGAGGTAACAGTAGAGCTGCCGACTGAACTGACTTACGTGCAGGAAGTGACGGACATCGTTGAAGATATTTTAGTCGACGATTCAAGGGACCAAAGCGCGTTGTTGACCGCTGAGCTTGAAGGTTCAAGTGATTCGGATGTAGCGTTCCCTTTCTTGACGCCAAACTTGACGCCAAACTTTCTCACTGATTCAATCACGAGTGAAGTTACCGAATTAAATAAGTTTTTCTTGTCTGAGACGTCACTCAGTAAAGACGGAAAAACGATCGACAGTCTTTCCCTTAGCACCAGCTATTGGAGTGACAATAATGAGACAGTGGAAGAAACTTACGAATCACGGGCTAAAACAGAGCTTGATTTCACAGAAGAAGTTTTAGAGAAATCCGATTTATACTTTCGGAGTTACGATGCGAATGACGTATTTGTGATTTGAGTATTCGTTTCGATGCCAAGCTAAACTCTTGCCGTTTTTAAATTCCCACCACCTATCAAGACTTTGTATAACTAATGATCAATAAAAAATTATTCTGCGCCCTCATTATGGCCTTGGTGACGGTTGGCGTTTCGGTGAAAGCTCAAACGCAATTGACGTTGTCGTTTGGGGATCTAACCGTCGCGCCAAATACCCCCGGTCAGACGATTGAAGTTTTCGTTAGTGGCGGAAATCCCGTTGACGCGATCCAGCTGAACATTCTCATTGGAGACGGGGGAGCGATCACGGGAGGAACGAATCCTAACTTCGATCTCGTTCAAGACGTGGACATCATCACCGGCACCATTTTCAATGGCAACAACAACGGCGTCAGCGGAGCGCGGCTCGCCCAAGATGGGTTTGCCTTCGATAGCACGTCGACGGTCGCAGGAACTGTCGCTGCGGACGGTCTCATTGCAACGTTGACCATTGATACGACGGGACTCAACTCAGGCAGCTTCAGCATTTCCACAGACTCCGGTGTAGGCATCCAAGGCCCCACAACCTTCGCTGGTGCCAATGGCGTCATCACAGCAATGCAAGCTAGTGGCGTTATCAACATTGACGACAATCTCGTGCTCAAGGGAGATGTCAATATGGACGGAGCGGTCAACTTCCTTGACATCGGGCCGTTTATCGTAGTCTTGCAAAACGCTGCTTTCCAAGCCGAAGCTGATTGCGATTGTAACGGCACCGTCAACTTCCTTGACATCACGCCGTTTATTGGCATTCTCGCCAATCAGTAAATCGCTTGCCTTGATGACGCCCGTCAGAGTACAGGTACCCGACGGGCGCGTCGGAGAAGCTAAGTGTTTGATGCCCCAAACGGCATCCTCTCTGCCAGCAAGACAAGCCAGCAAGACAATACTGAGCCGTTTTTCCATTGCCAGAGCTTTATTCGTTCACGTCACTTACCTTAAACGTCCAAGCAAAATCACACGGCATTTTTGACGGGTTTAGCTGTGGCATCTCGATGCTCACCCCTTGCTCAGTTTGCGTCCACTTGAGATTGCGGCCTTCGCCACCGTCGAGCATTACCACGGTAGCGTCTGTGGAAGCTTGAACGCCTTTTAGCAACAACGAACCATCGGGGAAGACAGGGCAGATCGCGTAGAGCGTTTTGCCTTTTCGCGTGAACAACACTTCCTTTCGCGCCATGTCTTGGTCGGGTGATTTTAGCAGTTTGTTAACGTCATACTTAACACGGTAGTTGCCGTGTTTAAGTTCCTGAACTTTTCCGTCGGTCCACTGACATGAATCACGGTGCGTCGTGGTGCCGTAGATTGCTTCTCCATTGACATCCAACCAATCGCCGATTTCTGCCAAACGTTCCTCCATCAATGGCGGAATTCGACCGTCGGCAGTGGGGCCGATATCCAACAGGAAATTTCCTCCGCGCGAAACGATGTCGATCAACATGTAGACCAGTGATTCCGAGGAATTGTAGTCTTTAAATCGCTCAGTTCGACTGTAACCAAACGAGTGTGCCATCCCTCGATTCTCTTCCCAAGGATGATCGGCGTTGGGCAAGCCGGCTCCGTATTCAGTCGTGTAGTAACCGCCATGTTTGTGCCGGTCTCCCTTGCCCCAACGGTCGTTGATAACGACCTCATCCTTACACGGCGACTCGTTGAACAACCAAGTCAACATTTCTGCCGATCGCCAACGCGCCGCAGGATAGTCCCATTCACCGTCGGAAAAAATAACCGCTGGTTTGTATTTGCTGACAACGTCTTTGAATTGCGGAATCAAATGTTTCTCCACAAAGACATCGACATCGCTGGTGTAGAGCGGGTTGTACCACTCGTAGAGCGAATAGTAGATGCCCATTTTGACATCCGTCTCGCGCACTGCATTGGTCAATTCACCCAAAAGATCTCGTCCCGGCCCCGAGTTGGTACTCGACCACGGTCGCCCCCACGATTTATCAGCCTCAGCACTTGGCCATAAGCAATAACCGTCATGATGCTTGGAAGTCAGCACAACGTATTTGGCACCGGACTGCTCAAACGCTTCGGCCCATTGTTTGGCGTCAAACATGTCACATGTAAACATCGGAACAAAATCTGGGTAGGAAAACCTCTCTCCAAAGACACGATCGTGAAACGCCTTGGTGGGTTTATGAGTTTGCTTACGTTTGGGGTTTGCCAGGTCGTACCAATACCATTCCGAATATCGACCGACTTTGGAAAACGCCGGCACCGAGTAGGGGCCCCAGTGAATGAAAATGCCAAATTTAGCATCACTCCACCACTGTGGTGTTTTCCGGGCATCAATAGCAGCCCACGCTTTGGACTCCTGTTGGGTGTTGTTTTCGGTTTCGACAGAATCCGTTTGTTGAGCCGAAAGTTGCGCCACGTCGCTGAGACACAGAGAGATGAACACGAAAGTTAAAGCGATTGTCTTGAGCATGATCGTTCTTACACCTATTACGCATTATGAAGAGTTCTACAGCCAAATTTCATTGGCTCAGCTGCGATACTTAATACTAACGAAGAATTGAAACGAGATGTTTGCGGTAATGAAAAATTTTCAGTTTCTATTGCTTGGAAAATGAGATACCTGAACTGTCTCGGGCAGAATAGACTTCCACGCCGTTGGCCCGTTTCGCGGAACCAGTGGAGGAAAAGCGGATGAAGTCGTACTCAGCCAATACGTATTTTTAAACGAAAAGACACAATGACGCTAAGACGCAAAGAGAGGTTTGGTCGACGTCATTTCGTGAATCTGGCTTAAAGCAGTTAGTGCGATTGGTTTCTGAAGGTTTGAATCTCGCGGAAAACTATGCGTCATTGTGTCTTTGCGCCTTCGGGTCTCCGCGTCTTTGCGTTTCTTTTTTCTCACTATCCATTCACCATTCGACCAACCTCTTCCTTCACGACGAACGAAGGCAAGCCGCCGATTAGGTCTTCAGTAACCATGCGGTAGCCTTGGAAAGAAGGCGGACGGCATCTGAAGAACCGAAAAGGGGCGGTAGGCTGCCGGAGGGCCACAGCCTACTTGCGTTTACGCCTCAGAGGTTTGCCTGACCTTAGTTTTCCTCGGCGCGGCACAGTTGGAAGATATGGTCGATGTAGTCCAGCATGCTGTGGTCGGACAAGTAATCGATGCGGAAACGCATCAACGTGCGAAAGAATCCCTGCAAGCGATCCTTTGTCCTTTTCCATCCTTTCACGTCGCGCAATTTCCCCGTGCTGTCGATGTAATATTCTGCTCCACCGTGCCGATATCCCAACCACGTCGGTGGCACGCGCGTGACGATGTCGTTGTTGTTGACCCAGCGGAAATGGGGAAACTGCACGTGGTTGATATACCGCCCGCAACCGACGCGCGGGCTGCCGTAGGTGTAGAGCTCTTCGGTCTCTTTGGGAATGTGAGACAGGTTAGCTCGGCTGGCACAGATCGTCGCCATCGCGCCGCCGAGCGAATGGCCGCAGAACCAGAGTGTTCTTTCGTTC
>CALDEW010000335.1 GCA_937942355.1 uncultured Pirellulaceae bacterium
TTTTCGGCAACTGGTTTCACGTTCCGCCTTCGATAAAATTTGGATGTCGTCACGCAAGTTGCGGGCGGTGAGTGTAATGAAAACATTCTCCGCGTCGGTCGGGAGCGCGGCGACTAGCGCCTTGGCAGTGTCAATGTTGGCTTCACGGAGGACAGAATCTTCGGTGGCGTCACCGGTGACCGCCAACAACCCCAGTTCGTCATTAGCGCGGACGGTTTTTTCGGGATCTATGTCGATGACCAAAAAAGGAATGTTTCGATGATTCAATTGGTTGGCCAGATCCGAACCCAAACGCCCGAACCCGCAAATGATGACATGGTCTTTTAGCTTGTCAATTTCCTTGGTCATTCTTCTTCTCCCCAGAGCACGGTCGACTTCACCTTCCAACAACATCTGTATGAATCCACCGATGGCATAAATACTGGCTGACACGCCCAACAGAATTACGGCGATGGACAGCATCTGCATCTCTGGCGTCTGATCGCTACGCTCTCCATAGCCGACGGTAGAAACGGTGATCACCACCATCCACACAGACTCCAACCAGCCATAGCCTCCAATGATTCTGTACCCCAGCACCGAAGCCATACCGACAATCGCCAGCATGACAGCGCCGCGTCGAATTCTGGTGAAGGTAGAAGGCATGGTAGGGTGAAAAGCTTCTTCGAGGGATCTATATCTTTCAAAAGTCAAATATCAAAAGATAACGACTCTCGGCACCTTCAACAATGATGGCCGATTCTCGAGATCGAGCGTCTACCTACGCCACACGACACGATGCACGTAGTCAGTGTAGCTGACGAGAATCCGAACCACCTTTTCCGATACGTTGGGCATCGAATAATCAGCCACTTGGCGAAGCAGACGCTGGTCGGCGCGTGGTTGACTGGCCAAAATATTGACCGCTTGGATAATGCGTTCGGGATTGAGCCCCGTCATCATCACCGATGCTTCTTCCATCGCTTCGGGACGTTCATGAGCCTCACGAATATTGATCGCAGGGAAATTCAGAATTGAAGACTCCTCGGAAATCGTACCGCTATCCGAAAGCGTTACTTTGGAGTTCTTTTGCAGGCAAACAAAATCCGAGAACGAAAGCGGCTTCAACAACGAGATCCGATCATCAAACTCCAGCCCCAACGCTTCAATCTTTTTCCGGGTTCTGGGATGAGTCGAAAAGATGATCGGACAATCGTGATCTTGAGCGATTTGATTCAGCGCCTTGTGGAGATTGCGAAAATTGATTTCGCTATCGACGTTTTCTTCACGATGAGCACTAACGGCGAAGTAATTGTGCTTGGTCAGCTTCAACCGCGATAAAACATCCGACTGTTCGATCTGGTCTCCGTAGTAGTTGAGCACCTCGAACATGGGGCTGCCGGTTTTGATGATACGATCCGGCGGCAATCCTTCCCGCAACAGGTACTCACGCGCGATATCGCTGTAAGTCAGGTTGATGTCGCTGATGTGATCGACGATCTTGCGGTTAATCTCTTCTGGCACGCGCTGATCGAAACAGCGGTTGCCTGCCTCCATGTGAAACACGGGCACCTTCTGTCTTTTGGCAGTCAAGGCCGCCAGACAGCTGTTGGTATCACCAAGAATCAACACCGCATCGGTCGGGTTCTCAGCCAGCACGGTGTCGAACTTGCTGATCGTATTGCCAATCGTTTCGGCCGCGTTTTTACCGGCGGCTTCTAAAAAGTGATCGGGGCGCGGAATGCCAAGATCCTCAAAGAAGATTTCGTTCAATTCGTAGTCGTAGTTCTGTCCCGTATGAACCAGCGTAAGATCCAGATGCTCATCGACCGCCGCGATCACGCGCGATAGACGAATGATCTCAGGTCGAGTTCCGACGACGATGGTGACTTTTAATTTTTTCATTCGATTACTGGCACCCAATAAGTATCAGGGCGTTGGGGATTAAATATTTCGTTGGCCCAAAACAGAACAATCATGTTTTGGTCGCCTGTATTTTCAATGGAGTGCGTGTAACCCGGTGGGATATCGAGAACGCGAATCTTTTTATCGTCGACCGGATATTCGATGACCTGATCGGAGTCCAACATCCGAAAGCGAATGCAACCTTGACCTTGTATCAGACAGAACTTTTCTACCTTCGTGTCATGATAGTGATTGCCGCGCGTGATGCCCGGTTTGGTGGTCGAGACAAAAATCTGGCCTAACGAATCCGATTTAATCCACTCGAACAACCAACCTCGATCATCGGTTCTCAATTCAACGTCGTAGCCAAAATCATCTTCGGGCAGAAACGACAGATATGTGCTGTAGAGATACTTCGTGAAATCATCCGACATGTTGGGGATCTTCAGTGTCTGGCGCACTTTTGCGATCGTTTGGATCTGATCGGCAAGCTCTCCAAGGGTCACATCGAACGTCTCTTCGACTTCATGAAAGACTTCTTTTGTCGCCGGAGCGTCTAAGTGGCGCATCAAACAGCGCACGACTTCGTCGATGTAAACAAAAGTTAAGTCGACCGAGGGATCGTTAACCTGGATGTCTTGTTTCCGAGCGATGTTATGGCAGAAGGTTGCCACAACTGTGTTGTATTGCGGCCGAGAGCCTTTGCCAAACACGTTGGGAAGCCGGTAGATCGCGACCGGATTTCCTGTTTCAGTTTGATATTCCGTCAGCACGCTCTCGGCGGCCAGTTTGCTGCGCCCATAATCGTTATCGCGCGTCGCTTGCGTCGACGACGAGAAGATGATCGCAGGTGGGCTACTGGAATCTTTCGCGCACTGAATCAAAGATTGCGTCAGCCCACAATTTACGGTTTGAAAGTCTTCCACATTCTTGGGACGATTCGCGCCGGCAAGATGGAACACAACATCCGCTTGATCGACCAAGCCAGCCAACGATTCAAGGGAGTCCTGGGAAGTGAACTCCAGAACTTTGACGGCGTTTTCTTCGGGCAACCGCTGTAGCGCCACTTTAAGGCTCTTTCCGATGAACCCTCGCGCTCCTGTAATCAAAATAGTTTTCATATCGTGTCAATCTTTGGTTTTGACTGGTTTTGATTAGGAGGCGCGGGCTGTTTTCCAGCTTTCGAGTTCGTTGCGAACGTAGTCGAGTGTCAACAACTTTTCCTTCACGCCTTCGACGTCAAGCCGGGTCGTGTTGTGCGAGTTGTAGTCTTCGGAAGTTGGCGACCGGATTTTCCCTTCGCTGAAGAACTTGTTGTAGTTCAGATCGCGATTGTCTGCCGGTATTCGGTAGTAGCCGCCCATGTCCTCGGCTTGAGCCATTTCCTCACGAGTCAGCAGCGCTTCGTACAGCTTCTCACCGTGGCGAGTTCCGATAACTTTGACTTCGCTGTCGGCTTCGAACAATTCGATCAGGGCTTGAGCCAAATCGGCGATCGTGCTGGCGGACGCTTTCTGCACAAACGTATCGCCTTGATGCCCGTGGGTGAAGGCATAGACCACGAGGTCAACCGAGTCTTCCAACGACATCAAAAATCGTGTCATCTCAGGGTCGGTGACGGTCAGCGGTTTGCCTGATTTGATTTGGCTGATGAACAGAGGGATCACAGAACCGCGCGACGCCATCACATTTCCATACCGCGTACAACAGAAACGCGTTTTGTCAGGATCGGTCAGCCGCGCTTTGGCGACGACGATTTTTTCCATCATCGCCTTACTGATGCCCATCGCATTGATTGGGTAGACGGCCTTGTCCGTGCTGAGCGCTATCAAACGCGAGACGCCACACTCAATTGCGGCGTTACAGACATTCTCAACACCGATGACGTTCGTTTTAACCGCTTCGTAGGGATAGAATTCGCAGGAAGGCACCTGTTTCAAAGCGGCGGCTTGGAAGACGTAATCCACGCCGACCATTGCCGATTTGATGCTGGTGAAATCACGCACGTCGCCGATGAAAAATTTGACCTTGGGATTGGCCAGGCTGACCCGCATGTCTTCCTGTTTCTTTTCATCGCGGCTGAAAATTCGAATTTCGCCGACTTGGTCGTCACGCAAGAACCTTTGCAAAACAGTGTTGCCAAAAGATCCAGTGCCGCCAGTAATTAAAAGTGTTTTGCCTTCAAACATTTGATTTTCGGTGGGAATTAGGTTTGTGAATTAGTCAGCGTGTTCAAGGAAGAGGCAGAACTCGCTGCTTCGTCCACGAACATAAGATTGATTTATGTAGATGTGTTGTTGTTGAGCGGCTTTGTGATTTTGCCCATCATCGTCAACAGGCGATCGGGGACCTGGAATTTCGAACGTTTCCAAGCCAGAAGATGGAACAGCGGTTTCGTGGGGCCCGGAAAATAGTTGATCGGTCCCTCTACCTCGACGTAAGCGAATTGAGGAGCCTCAAAACCAACCGCATCAGCGATCTTTGCGATTTGCGGTTCACTGTTGAACTTGTACTGCACAGGGTAGTGGTACTCGTCCAGATCGTCTTGTTTGCGAATCACGCTCAGCACCGCTTCGTCGATCTTCAGCTGTTTTAGGAATTGAGCGGTGAACGTAAAGTAATGCCGTATATTGGGAGTTGAGAAATAATAGGTACCGCCGGGTTTGAGCGCGTCATAGAGTGTCTTGCAAAAACTCTCGGGTTCTGCCACATGCTCCATCACCATCCAACTGTAAGCGATATCAATGGAATTGGGTTCAAGGTTGGCATCTTCCATCAGCGCGTTTTGCGTTTCGTCGAACAGGCCTTCATCGGGGACCATATTCGGATCCGGTTCAAGCCCCACGTAGCGACTGACGTGCGGCTTGATCGCCCACTGCCAATCGCTCTCACGTGCCATCCCGGCCCCACAGCCGATATCAAGTACCGTTGGTGTTTGCCGCTGTTTTAGGTCAGCGACGATCAGGTTGGAAAACACGCGTCTGCGTTCAGAAACATTTCGAAAGTTATAAGCGCTGCTAAGTTCTTCAAATGACATCTGATCATTTGGCATGATTGGCGCGAGCAAGCTCTCTGAGAATTCAGCGCTGCCACGTGGTTGGTCTGTGGTTTGAATCATTAAATCACTTATGCATCAGTTGGAGTTGTATGCCAGTTGTTGTTGGCCAAGGGAAGCAATAACGCTATCCCATTTTTGAAGAATTGCGTCTTGTCCAAAAAGTTCCTGGCCAACTTTTTGTATCTTTGATTTGTCTTGCTCAGCCGTTTTTGAGAGGGCGAACTCTTCGTTGATCGCGTCGGTGATGTCAGGCGCTGTTAGACCTTTTGAAACCGACCCTAACTGCCGCCCGACAATCAGCTGAGCCAATTCGCTATCGGGTTCGAGGAGCCCTAGGATGCGGCATCCCGACTCTAGGTAAGTCATCGTTTTGCTTGGGTACGCGCAGCGGATCACGTTGGGGCTCAGTGACACGATCGACAAGTCCGAATCATGAATAACCCGCATGATTTTTTCAAGCGGTTGGAAAGGGCGGAAGAAGACAGTTTGGTCTAAAACACCAGCGTTTTGGGCCGTTTCCTTAAGATGTGACTCCAGCACCCCTGCACCGACGAAAAAGAAATGGATGTTTGAATTGTCTTTGAGAGCAATCGCAGCCTTAAGGACTTCATCCAAATGCTGAAAACGACCAAGATTACCCGCAAACAGCACACGGAACACGGAATCCTTTTTGTCAAAAGAAGCGTCGACTTCCACGTCTGGGTCGAAACGATCAATGACGAAATTGTTGATCACGTGCATGTTGTCTTGCTTCAACCCGCGCTGGCTTAAGGTCGCCGTCATGTCCTGCGACAAAGTAACGATCGCGTCCGCTCGGCGACAATTCCGACGGTCAACACTGGATACTAATTTGGCAAGCCAACCGCGCTTCATCATGCCGTTGGCCTGAGCGATCTCAGGATAAATGTCTTGGCAATGGTAGACGTATTTCCAACCGTTGAGCCAACTTATCCAGCGAGCAGTCATCGCGGTGACCGTAGGCGGAAACGAACCGACAGTCATCAGGTCGTAGCGCCGAAATCTCACAAAGCTGTGCAGCACCAATTGGCTCAAGAACAGAAACACATTGAGCGCTCGACCGATCGTATTCTTCTTGTCTTCTTTGAACAGCGAAACGCGAATCTCTTCAACGCCGTCACGCATCACGCGGCGGGGTAGTTTTTCGGTGGTGACGTTGTTGTACCCAGGCTGCGTTGAGAAAACGGTTACTTGATGTCCGCGCGCAGCAAAACGATCGGCCATAATCCGAAGCATTTGCGGATACGCACCTACATCG
This sequence comes from uncultured Pirellulaceae bacterium, assembly GCA_937942355.1. Classification (GTDB taxonomy): domain Bacteria; phylum Planctomycetota; class Planctomycetia; order Pirellulales; family Pirellulaceae; genus Mariniblastus. The sequence continues at coordinate 6,219 of CALDEW010000335.1, forward strand.
GGCGCGTAATAACGATGGACAATCAAAATCCGCATGGAGAACTTAACCTGTCAAACTCAATACGTGGGAAGCAAAAAAGAAACAAATGGAAACCAATGACCAACAGGAAACGATGATCAGCCCCCTGAGTTATCCTGCCGCTTGGGCGGCGTTATTGAGTTCTTCGGCGTGTCTCTGAACCCAAGAATCATCCTGTTCATATCCGACAGAAATCAATTGTTTGCCGGCGTAGTGATTGAACGCTTCACAGGCCTCTACTGAAAAATGATTCTTCCAGTCGCCTGCGATTCCTTTTCTCACGAAGGACTTTTTGTT
>CALDEW010000336.1 GCA_937942355.1 uncultured Pirellulaceae bacterium
GACCGTTCAGATGACGTTCATCTTGGACAAAAAAATGCGTCAAACGGATTGAGCACGCCCAACCCAAATCCAAATATTCCAAAGCGGTAGAAGACGACCGCACTCCAAACTGCTCCAAAATTTTGGAGTGCGGTGGCACGACACCGCTTTGGAATATTTCCTCTAGGACACCAACTCGATTGGCCGTTAGGGGGACGTTCATCTTGGACAAAAAAATGCGTCAAACGGATTAAGCACGCCCAACCTAAATCCAAATATTCCAAAGCGGTAGAGGACAACCGCACTCCAAATTGCTACAAATTTTCGGAGTGCGGTGGCACGACACCGCTTTGGAATATTTAGAGCATTGCAGGCTTTAGAGCATTGCAGGCAACGGTTATTTCCACCTTCAATCACCATTGTCGCCAAAACACTAATAACGGGCTATGCAGGTCGCGTAACCCGATCAATTGTGGAATTTTGCCGAAATTCGCGAACGAAACTTGCGAAGATTCTCCAATTAAAATCGAATAATTGTGCATGGAAACCAAGCCCGAAAATTCGCAGTCTGAAAATTCGCAGTCTGAAAATTCACAGCCTGAGAATGACGAACATACCATCGTCGTCCAGCGCATCGAAGAAGATCGAATCGCTCAACAACTGGACCGCCGGCATACGTTCATCCCCATCCGTTGCGGCGACCTCAATAGAAAGCTCGTCCAGACGCTCGATCTCACTCCGCAGCAACACGAACAATTCGAACATCTCGCAGAGCAACTGCAAGCCATATTCCACGCCGAACATCTCTCGGCGCTGCTGAGCCTTGAAGATCTTTACGGTCCGTTGGACCCCGATGATGATGCTATTGAGATCGCTCAAATGGATGATCAGCAGCGCGACCAACAGGTCGAACGTATGATCGACATGTTCTCAGGACTGCTATACAGCGCACACTACAAACGATTATCTCAGGAAGACATCGAAAGCGCCATTCAACTCGGTTCCAAGTGGAGCGGTAAGCTCGAAATTGATTTCAACATCTATCATCGGATCGAGATTTTTGTGCGTGGCTATCGCGTCGTCGAAGTCCGCCGTCGTCGATGGCAAAACTTTTTCCTGGAAGAAGTCATCCAACAGCCCGAACTGCGGCGTTTGATTATGGCTTTCCGGCTCAAGCCCCAACTGGACAAGAAGGGAAACAACAAAACCAACTTTGACCCCAACAAAGTTTACCTGAAGACGTTTAAGAATATCCCTGAAACGGATTTGGAGATGCTACTTCCGGGCACGAAGATTAAGCTTTCGATGCTCGACCGTGGAAAAATCCTTTTGCCGACGCTTTCGGGGATGGCCATTACGATTGGCAAACTCATCCGCGGATTGATCGTACTGACCCTTGCGATAACGGTGAAAGCGATTCTTGCGTGGCTCCTGTTCATCGGCGCTGTCGGCGGCTATTTGGGGAAGTCGGTGATAGGATACTTTCGCACCAAGGACAAATTTGAGTTCGGACTCACCCGCAGTCTTTACCTGAAGAACCTGGACAATAACTCCAGCGTCCTTTTCCGCATCCTTCACGAAGCCGAAGAACAAGAGTTGATGGAGGCGATCCTCTGTTACATGCTGCTGTGGAATTATTGTCGATCCGAGGGCTGCGAAGCTGGCCTGGACGAAACCGCAATCGACAAAATGGTGGAAGCCTATCTTTTTGAGCATACCGAGGTGGATATCGACTTTGAAATTCACGATGCGTTGGGAAAACTGGCGCGGCTGGGCATCGTCAACGTGGATGCACAGGGCCGCTGGACCCCGATCGAATTGGGCAAATCGGTTGCGACGCTCAGTGAAAATTGGGAGAAGATTTTTCGAATGCGTCCCCTATCACCGACTTCATAGTTCAACATTACATCTTTTTTGAGTGTAGTGGACGAGGCCACGAATCCTGCGGATCCCTTAGACGATGCACCAAAGGCGGAAATCAAAGGGGAAAATCAAAGCGTAAAGGAGGGCCCGGACTCGTTGCCTCGCCCACTACCTCACACCTTGAATTTAAGCTGAAACACAGCACTGGAAGACGCAATCTGTTAGGATAATTGTTGTCGAGCAATTTCCGCGTTTTGAGCACCGCGTCAATTCCAAGCGGGAGGATTCAACGTCCTTCACTTTTTCACCTTCCACAGCAATTTCCACCTTGGGCCAAAGTCACCTCATCAAAATCGGACTCATGGGCGTCGTCGGAACCTTCGACGCCTCTGATTTCCGTATCTACTCGCGCGACCAGCGCGTCATTTGCCGCACTCGCCGCGGTCTCGAGATTGGCATTGTGATCTGCGACGTCGACACACCGGCGACCGATGGCGATGTCCTGCGCGTCACCGGCAGCGAAGACGAATTGATACTCGATCGTTTGGAACGTTTCCGCGACCGCGCTTACAAAGCTTGTAACGATCTCTTGATCGAACGCGGGTTGCCGGGAACCTTGGTCGATGTTGAACACTTGTTCGACGGCGAATCGGTGTTCTTCTACTTCTTGGGTGATGTCGACCCGCGCGTCGAATCGTTGACCGAAGAATTAGCCGAAGCCTACGACCGCAAAGTCAAATTTAAACAATTCGCTCAAGCGCTGGCTCAAGGCTGCGGCCCCGACTGCGGCACCAAGGACAGCGGCTGCAGCGCTGGTGGCTGTGGATCATGCGCTCTCTCAGGCGGCTGCGGATCTAAAAAGAACGCCGCCAGCCAAACACAGTAAACTTCCTAGCGCTGAGTTCCAATTTAGATTTAGGGTTAGAGGTAGTGGATGAGGCAACGAGTCCTGCCCCTCCTTTACCATTACCCTTTGATGTTGCCTTTACTGCATCGTTGAACGCAGCCGCAGGATTCGTGGCCTCATCCACCGCCCGATAATTAAGACGTAACACAACACTAGGATAAGTTTCCTCCGCAGCCCGCCCTTGATTCAAAGGGGATTGAAAGGCCGGCAAAATCCTGTTCTGATAGCGAATCGCTATCTTATAGGTTCTTTCTAGAGTTTTGTGGTACGGCATTGTTCGTAGGGCCGATTCCCATCGGCCTTTTTAGGGAAAGGTTCGGGCGCGGCCGGTAGGAACCGGCCCTACAATCCATCGCGTTCGACGACATCGCCACCAAATTCTTTTAAGAACCAACTTACAACGCCTCAAAGCGGAGCATTTCAACCGATGTCAGCAGAAGATCGACTTAAAGAACTTGGATTCGAACTCCCCCCAGCCCCCAAAGCCGTCGGCGTTTACAAACCGGCGATTACGGTGGGCAATTTATGCCACACCTCAGGCCATCTGCCATTGATGCCCGACGGGAGCCTGCTAACGGGCGTCATTGGTAAAGAAGCGACGGTGGAACAGGGCTACGACGCCGCGCGGCAAGCCGGCCTGGCGATCCTTTCAACGTTGCAGGCTCATCTGGGTTCGATCAACAAGGTGAAACGCGTCGTTAAGATTGTTGGCATGGTTTACTGCGCTGACGATTTCACTCAGCAACCCGCCGTGATCAATGGATGCAGCGAACTATTCGCCAAAGTCTTCGGCGAAGACGCCGGTGTTGGCGCTCGCAGCGCTGTCGGAGTGGCAGCATTGCCCCTGGGCGTGTTGGTGGAAATCGAAGGAATCTTTGAAGTCGACGCGTAGGGCCGGTTCCCACCGGCCGCGCGCTGCATGTCTCTTACGACCTATATCTGAATCCCAGTAACCAAAGCGGCCGGTAGGAACCGGCCCTACTCGATTGGCTGCCGAATTAGAGCAGAGCCAAGGACTCAATTAGAGGAAGCTAACATGGAAGCGATTTTTGAGCATGACTACGCGCTGCCCCAAGACCTTTCGCCTCGTTTGGCGATCGTCATGCGGCAAATTGAATTCGCTCGGAACTACACGTTGAAATTGCTAGAAGACTTGACCGAGGACGATTGGTTTTGGTCTCCGCCTCAGTACCCAACGCATATCGCGTGGCAGGTTGGCCACATCGCGATGTCGGAATACGGACTAACCATGTTCCAGCAGCGCGGCCGGCTGACCGAAGACCGGGAACTGATGTCGGGAAAGTATCGGAAATTGTTTCTCCGTGGCACCGAACCGAGCCTTGACCGAACCGCTTACCCGTCGCCGTCGGAAATTTTGGAAGTGCTCGACCGCGTCCACCAGCAGATGCGAATTGAAGTACCTACGTTTGAGGAGAGTTTGGATGAAGAAGTCGGCCCACCTCACGCCGCATACGCAACGAAATATGGGGCCCTGTTGTTCGCGTCCAATCACGAAATGCTGCACGCGGGCCAAATCGGAATGTTGCGGCGACTGATGGGTAAACCTGCCGTTCGTTAAAAAACAAGCTTCGTCCACAAGACCGTTTAACGGCGAGCCGGCAGGCAACGTCGTTTTTCACTCCAGAGCGACGACGCCTGCCGGCCAACCGTTAAACTCATCGAAAGACTTAGAAAGCGGCATAACAAAGTTGATGCAAACGAAACTAATCTCAACGACCGGCCTCACCAAACGCTTCGGGAGCTTTTCGGCGCTTAAGGATGTGACGCTGAACATTGGTCGAGGCGAAGTTTTTGGTTTGCTTGGGCCCAACGGTGCGGGAAAATCGACGTTGATTCGGACGATGATGGGTTTTCTCAAACCCACGTCCGGCAGCGCTACGATCGACGGACTGAATTGCTACACGCAGCGTGTCGCTGTTCATCAGGGCGTTACTTATCTGCCCGGCGACGCGCGGCTGTATGGGCTGATGCGGGCAAAATTTTTGATCAAGCAATTCTGTGGGCTGCGTTCCAACGCCGACGTGGACCGCGCACTGGCAATCGCCGAACGTTTAGAATTAAACCTCGAACGCTGGGTGGGATTGATGTCCACCGGCATGAGGCAGAAACTGGCTCTCTCGGTTTGCCTGGCTGTCGATTGTCCGTTGATCATTTTGGACGAACCAACGGCCAATCTTGACCCGACCGTTCGCGGGCGTGTGCTGGGGCTCGTGAAGGAAGCCCGTGACACAGGTAAGACCGTTATCTTTTCCTCGCACGTGCTCTCAGAAATTGAAGAAGTCTGTGATCGGGTTGGCATTCTCAAACACGGAGAACTGGTTTATCTGAAACCATTGAGCGACCTTCGCCAGCAGCATCGTATCCAATTCAAAATCGAAGGCGCACTGCCTCCGCCGCCAGCGGAGTTGGAATCACTGGTCACGATTCGAGAAAACCATCGCGGTTACTTAATCGAAACGCCCACTCAGGTCCCGGACGTTT
>CALDEW010000337.1 GCA_937942355.1 uncultured Pirellulaceae bacterium
CGAAGATTTAAGAACGACTTTTCCAAATATCCAGTTTGTCGCCACAACGCACTCTCCGTTCGTGGTCCAGTCGATGCGCGAGGAGGAGCTCCGCAATCTGCACGGCCAATCAATTTCCGATTTGGGCAACACGGGCGTTGAGGCAATTTCCCGCGGCTTAATGAATGTTTCCCGGCCCGATGTTAGTCTGCGGTATAACCAGATGGTCGACACCGCCAAGAGCTATCTGATGGAACTAGAAATGGCAAAAAAATTGCCAGCTGAAAAACTTTCTGATTTTGAGGAAGCATTGGCAAATCGTATCGCTCCGTACGCCGATAACCCCGCCTTCCAAGCATTTCTAGAACTCAAACGAGAAGGAAAACTTGGTCAGTTACGGTCTCGAAATGGACATGACCGGTTGAACGAGGAACACTAGAAATGCGACCGATCGACCGTGGGGATAGTCCGCGAGATGAAGACTATGGTAACTATCGAGATGCGTTTCCAGATCTTGTCTCAAGGTTGGGTTTTTTTTGTTCATACTGCGAACGCCGAATTGTGACATATCTTGCTGTTGAGCATGTCCAGCCCAAGACGCTGCCGCAGTACGAACACTTGGTTGGCCGGTGGGATAATTTCCTGTTGGGTTGCGTCAACTGCAATTCAACGAAGCTAAACCGCGACGTTGTGTTTGATGAGTTGCTGCTTCCTGACCGCGACAACACTAGCCATGCTTACCGCTACATTGAAGATGGTACAGTCGAAGTTAGCGACCTTCTGTCGGCGGACCAAGCAATTTTGGCAGAGAAAACTCTGTGGCTAACGGGCTTAGATAAACCAATCAGTAAGATCGAAGACGAAAACGGCCAGTTCGTTGCAATAGATCGCGTTCGCCAGAGGAAGGAGGTAAGGCTGTTGGCGATAATGAGTCGAAATGATTTAGAGGAGTTGGATAGCGAAAGTCTCAAACGACACGTTGTAGAACTGGCGCTCGCCCACGGTTATTTTAGTATCTGGATGACTGTGTTTTCAGAAGATGTTGAAATGCGAAAACGGTTTGTCAGCGCATTTCCAGGTACCGCAACAGACTGTTTTGACGCCACTGCGTTGGCCACCGTATCACCACGGCCCAATAATGGACTTGATGGAGCCTCAAAAGTTTAAGCGCATGGAGTCTTTGCACTTTTCGTTGCTCCTTGCAGAAGTTGCGCCGTTGGGAATCGACTGCGTTATCGGTTTTATCTTTCTTAAAACGATCCCCAAAAAAACAAAACACGCTGGTTGTCAAATTCATTGGTAGAAATGAACTGCAAATTTGCCCATCCTTCAAGCGGCTAATAAATGAACTGGCCTCACGCAGCTATTCGACTTGGATTAGTATCCCCAAAACGTCGGAAACCTTAATCGCGGTTTTGTAGCGAAAAATTAGGTTGGAAGAAACGTTGTCTGGCCAGTCGACAGAATCCGATATGGCCAGAATGATGTGATGCTGGGAAAAAGTGGCGAGCGTTTTTTGCTTCTGTTCAAGGTACTCCGGCGTCCAGAATCCGACGATTTCCAACACGGCTTTGCGACCGTCTTCGTGCACAAAAAGAAAATCGGGCACGAAGACTTTCTGGTTTTGATACAGCACGACGCCTTCTCGATACAAACGCCAACCGTCGCGCGGTTGTTCGCCCCACTTTTTGGCAAAGCTCTCTTCAAGACTGGAATCAAATAACTCGGCAGGAGCCACGTTAGAGGTCAGACCGTCCGCCGGAGAAAGCTGAAACTGGTTCTGCCAAGCGGACCTGCGGTGCTGAATGATCGCTTTCATCTTCCAGTCGCTGCACGAAAGCAGGCCCGGCAGGAATTTTGCAAACGCAACGCCGTAACGCCGGGATTGCTTGAGCACTGACGCAGGGCCGTCAAACGTCATCTGGTAGCTGCCGTCTGACTTGCGAATGATCGTGTGCATCAAACGGGCAAGTTTGGCGTATCGCAGGATCGCCTTAAAATCATCGTTGGCCCAGACCGTCATTGAAACAGCATCGTAAAGAACGGCCTGTGTTTGGGCGACGTTGTAACGCGCCAGCAGAGCTTCGGCTGAATCGTAACCCGGGAATTCACGCAGACGATGGAACTGGATCACGTCGGCAAAAAGTTCGCGCTCAATTTCGATCCAGCTCTTGCCGATCGCCCGCGCGATTTCCGCTTTGACCTCGGATTCGCTTGATTCAAAAAGTTGATCAGGCGAACTTACCAGTGGATGCTTTCCAGCAGCCATTCGAAAGACGCGCTGTCGTAGTTTCGCCGCTCGGCCGCGTTTGTCTTTGTCGTAGACGCTACGTTCGTCAAGTAACTTGCAGAACGCGTCCATTCTGCGTGTCGGACAATCCAGCTCGTTCTCAAACAGCCGATGAACAGAGGATCGCAGCTGCCGCCGCATAAGTCCCACGCCGTTTTGGTAAACATGCAACATGGATTGAGCAAGTCGCAAGTATTGGCGATGCTGTCGGCGAGACAGTCGATCCGGCACAACGTGGCCATTTTTATACTCGGCGATGGCGAGTTCGCGCGTAAGCATCGCTCTTTCTCCTTTGCCGCGAACGTTTGGCCTCTCCCGTATCCTGACAGACGACTTCGTAAAGCATCGCCCGCGCGTTTCCAGACTTGCGGAGAATGCGTCCCAGTCGCTGTTTAGCTTGACGAGTCGAAGAGGAACCGCCAATGACAATGGCTACTTTCACCGCCGGCACATCGACGCCTTCATCAAGCACCTGATTGGCAACGATCGCAGGATAGGTTCCATCGGCCAATCCGCTGAGAATCTCATGTCGCTCTTTCTTGCCGCAATGATTCAGCAAACAAGGAATCAGAAAACGCACCGAAACGTCACGGGCCATCGCGTTGGATCCTGCAAACACGATGATGGGCGTTCCTGCATGAAGGCGAAACAGGTCTTCCACGACGCGCAGTTTCTCCGCAGCCCGATCCTCAATCGCTTGCTTTTGCCGATAGGCGATTAGCGTTTGGCGAGCCAACGGGTCACGTGCCGACGCGCTGCATAGATCTTCCCAGCGAAACCCCGGTTCTTCCTTGCGACGTTCGTACATAAAATTGCGGACCAGCTCGGAGCATTGGTTGTATTGCAGTTGCTCGGCTTTAGACAAGTGAACAGGTATCTTGATCACTTCAAAATCTGCAAGCGTTTTACCTTTGACCGAGTCGATCGTCAGTTCGTAGGCGGTCGGGCCAATCAGTTGCTGAAGGTCTTGGTGCCTTTGGTCGGATCGGTAAGGGGTTGCCGAGAGTCCCAACCGATACGGAGCGATCGACATCGTGGCAGCATCGCGACGGAAATTGCCCGGTAGATGATGGCATTCATCAAAGACGATCAGTTTGAACTGGTTGCCAAGTTTCCCCGCGTGAATTGCGGCGCTATCATAGGTCGTCACCGAAACAGGCCGAACGTTGAACGTGTTGTCGCCGATGACGCCGGCGTCGTATCCCAAGGCCAACAGAATACGTCGATGCCATTGGTACATCAGATCGCGGACGGGAGAAACGATCAGCGCGCTGCAATTGGTTTGGGCCAACAGGTGCAAGGCGACTTCTGTTTTGCCTGTTCCCGTGGGCATCACGACCAGTCCGCGCTTGGTTTCCAGCCAAGCCTCAATGGCCGCAGTTTGCTCGGGTCGAGGTTGGTAGATTTCCCGCTTGTCCCATTCGATGTCGCTCCACGCTCTGACCAGATCTGCAAAGGTAATGTTTTCGTTTCGACGATCCCACAATGCCAGAATCACGTCGCGGTAGTGAATCGCTTCGCAGCGATAAGCGCTGACTCGAGGATCCCACTTCCAGATATTGCCACCGAAGATTTTCTCAATCGGTTGTCGCTGCGGGGATTCAGTTTCGAGAAGCAGCGTTCCTTCGTCAAAGCGAATTACAAAATGCGCTGCGTGGTCCATCCCAATATTCTAACCACCAAATGGGTTGTCATCACCTGACGAAGACAACACAACGGTCTATTTTTTCAGTTCTCGCGCCAAAGAGAAAACATTAGGTTAGGGTGATGTGAGCTGGTGTGGGTGGTTTCCGCTCAAATGCCATAAGCGATTAATGTTCGTTGATAGAATTTTTGGATTCCCACTGCGCGATTAGTTCTGCCTTCTCCAAACGTTCTTGGAAGATTCGTTCAACTTCATCGTCGCTGGATAACCACATCACGGCGATGCCAACGGCTAAGACGACCATCGCGGCCCAGATCAGTGGGCTGACCGAGCCGAGGTTCCAAGGGCCACCCTGTTGAGGCTGAGCCAACCATTGGGAGGGGTCTTGCCAGCCTAAATTGGTATAGCGCAGGCCATTGTCTTCGGCTGAGACCGATTGAGGGTTTTGTGCGAAGGCCGTATTGAAGATCGTGGCCGAACTGACTTGAAAAACCACAATCGCCGCCAGCGTCCAAAGTACGCCGCAGCTGAAGAACATTGCGAACCGTAGAGGTGATCGCCAGAAGGAAGCGGTGGTTGATTTTCTCATTTGAAGGCTATTCAACGTAAAGGAATGTTGATTTCAAAAGTAGACAGATGGTTCTGTTGCAAGAGAAACGCACCTGATATGCCAAGCCGTCGCCGTGGGCGGTCGGTTTCGCTTTGCACCGGCAAAATGCGGGAAAAATGGCCGATTGGCCGAGTGGCGGTCGCCGTGGGATGTTGGGTTTTGGCAACTCTTGGCGGGTGAGATGGGGTATTCTTGCCACAGTGTTGGATTTTTTCAACATTGCAAAACCAATGGTCGATCAGTTTCTTAAGGCGAACATTTGAAGTTGTTGTTACAATGGGTGCACAAATTTTTGCAAACAACTTTTAACAGCAAAGGTGGCTTGGTTGACCCTCTATCGGCGTCTATCTAAAGTAATTGCGCGATTGGCCTAATTGCTTTTAGTGGCTTTGCCGTTCCGCTCTTCTACAGTCAAGCTATCGAAAAAATACCCTCCGCCCCGCTGGGTCGACCGGTTCGCCTCGTGGAATCGTTTCAGCGGTCTAAAGGATTGAAATAAGATGTCATCGAAAACAAAAAAAGAAGCTCCATCGGACACCGAAATCAACGGCTCAGCCGGCGGCAACGGAAAAGCAGCCACCGATCAGGCAGCCGCGGATAAAATATCCGCAGAAAAGGCAGCCACCGATCAGGCAGCGGTCGATCGGATGGTGGCGCGGTTTACTCAAAAACGCGAAGAAAAAGAAGTCGATAAACTATTCCGTGCGATCGTGAAACTGGAAGGTAGTGACCTTCACCTCAAAGTAGGCAAGCCACCGATCGTGCGCGTCAACGGAACTTTGAAACCGCTCAATCGTCCGCCGATCGAGGTGGAAGAAATGGCGCGGTTGCTGTTTCCGATGATGAACGAGCG
>CALDEW010000338.1 GCA_937942355.1 uncultured Pirellulaceae bacterium
AAAATCCAAAGTTCGAAGTTCGAAATCCGAAATCCGAAATCCGAAATCCGAAATTTGAAATCCGAAATCTTCGAATACAAGAGCCAACACAAAACCTGCGCTTTTCACTCCCCCTCCAACACTGCCTTTAAACACCTCCCCGTCACCGAATCTTCACATGCGGCCACATCCTCGGGGCGTCCTGCGACCACGACAGTGCCTCCCGCTGCACCCGCACCAGGCCCAAGATCAATCACAAAATCAGCATTCTTAATCAGCTGCAAATTGTGCTCAATCACCACCAGCGAGTGCCCCGCGGTGACCAACAAATCAAAACAGTCCAACAACCGCGTCACGTCTTGCATATGCAGCCCCGTCGTCGGTTCGTCCATGATAAACAGCACTCGTTTGCCTTTGGATTTATTTAAATAGGACGCCAGTTTCAAACGCTGTGCCTCTCCCGAAGACAGTGTGGTCGCCGGCTGGCCAAGTGGCACGTATTCTAATCCAACATCAATCAATGACTTGAGCTTGTTTTGAACTTTTGGCTGACCCCGGAAAAACAAAAATGCTTCCCGCACCGTCAACGCCAGCACCTGGGCAATATTCAAATCCCGATACCGCACGTTGAGCACTTCGTCGCGATAGCGGGTTCCCAGGCACTGGTCACACTTGACGTGGATATCCGCCAGAAATTGCATGTCAAAAGTCTGCACCCCTTCTCCGTTGCATTTATCACAACGACCGCCGGCAACGTTAAAACTGAATTGCCCTGCTGTAACATTATAGGTCCGCGCGTCGACCGTTTCCGCGAACGCCTTGCGAATATCGTCAAACGCCTTCACGTAAGTCACCGGATTCGAACGTCCCGTCCGCCCGATCGGCAACCCATCAATCAGGACAACTTCATCGACCAAGTCATCACCAAAAACACCTTTGACGGTAACTTCTGTTTCCAACGAGTCATCTTTGCGTTTTCGTAGAGCGGGATAGACGCAGTCAATCAGCAACGAACTTTTCCCACTGCCACTGACTCCGGTTAACACACACAAACCACCTAAAGGAAACTCCACAGACACGTCCTTCAAGTTGTGCGTCGCCGCTTCCACAACTCGAATCGCTCCACGTTTTTTCCGACGTTGATCGCTGCGGCAGGAAAGCCCTCGACGTCGACCGATGTACTCCCCCGTCAGGCTGACTCCTTTCTCCAGCAGCGCCTGCGGAGTCCCGTCGAATACCACGGAGCCTCCCTCGGCACCGGCTCCTGGTCCAATTTCGATCACGCGCTCAGCCGCCATGATCACTTCAGCATTGTGGTCTACCACCAATACGGTGTTACCTTTTCTATGCAGCTGACCAATCGCTTGATTCAACATCGCCACCTCCATCGGATGCAAACCCATCGCCGGTTCATCCAGCACATACAACATGTTGATCAAGGTCGAACCAAGTACCGACGTCAGTTTCACACGTTGCCGTTCGCCAGAACTGAGCGTCGAAACGGGGCGATTGAGTTGCAGATAGCCCAATCCTGTGCTTTGCAAGAAACCTAACCGCGCTTCCAAAGATTGGAAAACCGAATCCGCACCATCATTTCTTTGAACATCAGCCAACTGCCCGACGGCTTGTTCAACGGAAAACCGAAACCAATCTCCAATCGTATAACCGGCCAACAAAAACTCATTCACTGAATCGGCAAAACCGCTGCCGCTGCAAACACCGCAGGACTTAGTTTTCTTCGCTCCGCCTCCCTCAAACCCACGTCCGCCACATGACTTACAGGCACCCGCAGGATGTTGGCGTTGAAACAGACGTTGGTCGGGATTGGGAAAGTGATGTTCGCACTTTTTGCATACCAAGGATCTCGTGAACAAGAATTGACGCCAAACGTTTCCGTCAATCGTCATGGAAGATTGGCCTGCATCAGCCTCGCCAGCAACCAATACCACCGCTGTCCCTTGTCCAAACTGCATCGCCAGTTCCAGCGACTCGTAAACGCGTTGCTCGGCCGTTTTCCCGGCTATGACGCGATCAGCAACAATCAAAACTCCTCCGTCACCAACGGTGCCCAAATCCAGATTCGCAATCTCCACGGAACTGGCATCATTACCTGCGCTAACGACTGCGCGGACAAATCCAGCTCCCATCGCCTGCTTCAAGACAACCGCTACTTCGCCATCGGCAGGCAGACGATAGCAGATCTGAACCCGCGTTCCCTCGGGCCACGAAAAAATCTCGTTGGCCATCGCTGATTTCGTTTTTGGCGTCGTCACCGTTTGGCAGTTGGGACAAACGGCAACGGCGTCTTGTGCAAATATCTCTGACAGAAGATGCGCAATTTCTGTGGCTGAGCCGACCGTTTCTTTGGAGCTGGAAACCACCGAAGGCCGAATCGCGATCGAAGGCGGCACGCCACGAATCGCATCGGCTTCAGGTTTTGCCATTTGCTGCACAAATTGGCGCGTCTTAGGGGACAAGCACTCGACGTAACGTCGTTGCCCTTCTGCGTACATCGTGTCGAAGGCGAGGCTGGACTTTCCGCTGCCACTGAGGCCGCAGAAGGCGACCCATTGCCCGTGCTCGATTGTTAGATCGACATCCTTGAGATTGTTTGATCGCGCACCGGCAATCTCAATGACTCGACCGCTGGGTTGGGAAGGGTCATCTACAGAAGCGTTTTCTTCACCGAGTTGTGATTTTATTGCCATATGCCCGATTGTCGCCTATGGATGGTTGTGCCGTCTACATGACAGGCGTTTGCTTAAGCCGCAAAGACGGCGGTTTTCTCGTAGCGATTGCGAATGATGTCAATATTGCGTTTGGGTGTTGTTTTTATATGTCGTTATTTCTACGAAATTACGTGACAAACACTATCAGGCCCGATACAAACAATAAGACGATCTCACCTAATACCGAAACGAGTGAAGCTATGAAGAATCTTTTTGCTTTTACACTAATTGTGGTCTCGACAATCGTCATGGCCAGCACCTGCGAAGCTTTCCAAGGTCGCCCCAATCGCCAAGGCCCTCCCGGTGAACGTGGTGGTCAGCGCGGCGGTCCAGGTGGCGAACGAGGCGGGCCCGGCGGGCGAAGAGGCGAACGCGGAGGACCGGGTGGTGAACGAGGTGGACCAGGATCCATGCAAATCCCGATCATCAAGGCTTTAGATGCTGACAAAGACGGGAAGATCTCTTCCCAAGAAATGGCCAACGCGGCAACGGCGCTCGCGACACTGGACAAAAATGGCGACGGTGTGCTTGAGCGCGATGAAATGATGCCACCACGCCGAGAACGTGGAGAACGTGGAGAGCGCGGTGGGCGTCGAGGTCAAGGCGGACCCCGCGGCGGCGAAGGCGGTTCCAACGGATTCGTCGATCGCATGATGCAAAACGACACCGACGGCGATGGAAAAATCAGCGCTGATGAAGCGCCAGAACGAATGCAGGGCTTCTTTGATCGATTGGATGGCGATAAAGACGGCTTCCTCACAAAAGAAGAAATTACCGAGGCAAGCAATCGCTGGTCCGGCGGTGGAGGTCGTGGAGGCGGAGACAGAGGTGGCGATAGCGGAGGCAAACGACCAAAGCGTCCCGCATCTGAATAACCCACGCGGGGCTATTTGCCAATTGATTTTTTTCTCAAGTAAATTTTCCATCTCTAAGAGAATCACGATGAATGCAATCAAAACTTTTTCGAAAGTCCTACTTGCGCTGTTGGCGCTGTTGGCGATTTCTCAAACAGCGACAGCCGAAGATTGGTTGCGTTTTCGTGGTCCTCAAGGCACTGGCGTCTCTGGCGAGGGTGCCGTCATACCCACGGAATTTGATGACCAGAAAAATGTGCTTTGGAAAATCGACTTGCCCGGTGCAGGTGCCTCGGCTCCGATTGTTGTAGGTGACAAAATAATTTTGACCGCTTACTCAGGCTACGGACTATCGCGCGAAGACGTGGGAGATATGGACAACCTTAAACGCCACATCATTTGCTATTCAAAATCTGATGGTAAAAAACTATGGCAAAAAGACATCGATCCCGTTCTGCCCGAAGACCCTTTCCGTGGCATGGGCGTACCCGAACACGGCTATTCCAGCAGCACGCCAGTCTCCGACGGAACCAACGTTTATGTTTTCTTAGGGAAGTCCGGGGTCTATGCGCTTGACCTTGATGGCAACAAACTCTGGCAACAAAGCGTCGGTACCGGGTCTGGCTCAAAACGATGGGGCTCCGGCGGCAGTCCAGTGCTCTGCAACAACGTCTTGATCATCAACGCCACTGACGAATCCAACTCCATCATCGGCCTAGACAAAAACTCAGGTGAAGAACTGTGGCGAAACGATGGTGTCGAAAACGTATGGGGCACGCCTTTAGTGGTCGGCGAAGGCGACGATAAAGCCGTCGTGATGTCGGTTCCGTACGAAGTTTGGGCCATGAACCCACAGACAGGCAAACTCAAGTGGTTTACGACCAACGGCGTTCAAGACACTTCCGTCTCAGCCAGCCCAATGCTCGATGGCGACGTGGTTATCGCGATGGGTGGCCGTTCTAACACGGCCGTCGCGATTCGCTCCGGTGGAAAAGATGACGTCACAGAAACCAATACCCTTTGGCAAGGCAGGTCGGTAGCGCGGATCATGACACCGATTCTCTACGAAGGTCACATTTACGCCGTCTCCAGAGGAATCGCCAGTTGCCTTAACGCGCAGACGGGCGAACAGGTCTACAAGGAACGCTTGCCCAGCATCGGAAAAACAGTCCAACGGCGCGGCCCCAGCGGAAACTATGTATCTCCAGTCATCGCCGACGGTAAGCTCTACCAGTTCACCAAAAACGGCGGCTGTTATGTGATCGACGCAAAACCCGATTTCAAATTATTGGCCAGCAATCAAATGGCCGAAGACGGTTCAGAGTTTAACGCCACACCGGCTATCTCTGGCGGGAAACTGTACGTGCGTTCTAATCGCCACTTGTACTGCATCGGCAACCAGTAGCGCAGGGGCTCGGCCACAATGCCTCTTACTCCGAGTCCGTAGGACTCGGTTTGTGAGCGGCGAGGCGCTAGCCGCTGGTTCGTTGAGTCGCGTTTTCCCAAGCTATCATCTCTTCACTCCGTAACCCGCGGCTCGCGCCAACCGGCTCAAGTTTGCGCAGTACGAGCTATTGGGTTCAGCCCGTCCCTTCAAACATTACGCCAGCGCCACCGATTCTACGCAAGGACAAACAAACCGTATCGCCAGATGATGTGCATCGTCGCGACCGCGATTAAGTTCCAGGCAATAAAAAAAGCCGTGACGAAATACAGTGGATATCGCTTTGGACCGACCAACGCGTCGATCAGGAAGAAACAGGCAGCCGCTAACATGAACCAGCTGACCATCGCGCCTCGAAAATAAGTAAATGCAATCGCTGCTTCGACCACTAACAGCGCGACCAGCAACAGCTTGCTCTTGCGAACTCCTATCGTTACCGCAGTCGTTCGACGTCCGCCCCGACGATCTTCGTCGATGTCCATGATCTGGCCGAACAAATGACTGTGCATTGCGAACAGCGCTGAAAAAACCATCGCGGGGGCATTCAATTGATCGACACCGCAAAGCCAGCTGGCCAGCACGAAGACCAGCAAATACCCCGTCTGGTTCAACAGGTCCAGCCACGGCCTTCTTTTAAAACCCAACGAGTTATAGCAACCGTTGGCGGCGATGATCGCAACAAACCAACCGACCATCTTCCAACCTGCGATCGCAACAAAGGCGATCAAAAAAGGAATTTGAATCGCGACAATGTACCACGGTAATTCCTCCCGCATTCGGTGATCGGGACTGGCACCGAAGAGGAACGAGTCTTTGCGAGGGTTGATGGAATCGGTTGCAAAATCGCCGATGTCATTCCAGCCAAACATCAGCAACCCCAAAGGGAAGCAAACATAGACCGCACCCAACCAAAACGCAAAAGAACCAAACATATCCAATTGCGCAAACGGTAATAGATAAAACCAAATATGAGTCGGCCAAAAACCCGGACGCGCAATTTTGACCAGTTCTATAATTCGACTTTTCAATAATTCACTGCTCATGAAATTTTCTTTTTCGAAACATCACATAAACTTAACATCGCAGAGCATCAATGAGTCCGATGGACTGAGAGTGTTTCAACGCTTCGGTGAAAATGATGTGAACCAAACGCTTTGTTCATTCGTCTAGAATGAAAACCGCAGCGACCTGCAACGGCGCGATTAACAGCGCGATTTGCACGAACTTCCCCGCAATCTTGATAAAAAACAAGTCCAATAGTATGCTGCTGTCCAACATGACAACCGAAACGACATCTCGAACTTACGCGCTAATCGAAGAACTGCGAGCCGACATTGATTTCGAGCTTGAAGATGTAATCACCGAAATCGTGCGTGAGCTTCCCGAAGACTATTTCCAACGGATCAATCACGCTGACCAGTTGGTTCATCTCAAAGCGTTGCTGGCGCTCAGTTTCTGTAAGCTTCAAGAAGAATTGATGTTCCGCAGCAGCGACGGCATCCACATCGCTGTGATCGCCAGGCAAAACTACAGTGGGCAACTGGCAGATATTCTTAACCGATTGCCGCGTGATCAAAATTTGATTGGGGCAAAAGTATTTACTTCGCAAAGCCACAATTTCATCATTGACCTGTTCGAATTTGAGGCTTCAGCGGAAATCGAAAGCCAACAATCCCATTCGGATCAATCGCTCAGCACTGCGGCCGAAGCGCTGGTTGCGCGATTGAATGTAGACGTGGAGACAATCGCGGAGTTCCTATCTCACTACTCGCCCAACAACCAAATTCTCGATCAGACGACCAGCCTCTGCGAACACTTCCTGACCTATCAACAGTTATGTGCGGATAAAAAACCTGCGGTGCGCGTTATTGAAACCAGCACCAAAAACTTGATCAGGCTGACGACCGCATCTCAGCGAATTGACGCGCGTTCGCTTGTTCACTGCGTCGCAGATTATCTAGGGCAAGCGTCTTTCAATATCGAACGCGCCTATTTGAACGATTTACTGTTTGAGGACTCGGCCAAGGTTGCGATCGCCAGTTTCATCCTCGAGGCAGAGTCCGTTGATTCATTTGAGCCGCACTCAGCCGCAATTTCCAAGTTACTCGAAAAGAGCATCGGCTGATCGGCCTAGAGGGCGGTGCGCGGTGGGATGCGCCGCCGAGAGTCATCCAAGATAAGAAGCGTTCGCTTGACCGAGGACTGCGATATTCTCTTGAAGGAGGAAGCCATCGGCATTTCTTGTATCGTCCTCCGGACAAAAATTGCCAAAAAAGATTGGCTTGTCTGTTTTGAATTTTCGGATCATCCCGCCGCAAACTCGCTACAATAAAAGTCCACTTCCAAGTTAAGCGACAGCCTCAAAACTCTTGTCAACACCGTTACCATTAAAGGGGGAAGCTATGATCGGTCTAAAGAAATGCGCTATTGCGCTCATTTGTCTGCTGAACATGTTGGCATTGACCGGTGCTCAATCGATCACTGTTGGCATCGAAGAGTTTGCCGACTTGGGACTCAATGCACGCATGTCGGTGATGACGACCGACCCCAGCGGTCGTCTGTTCGTCAATGATCAAAATGGCGGACTCTTTCACGTCGATCGCAGCACTCGCGCGGTAACACTGTACGTGGATCTTTCGGATGATAGCACGTACCCTTCTTTGGACTTGGTCAGTGGGGGAGAACCCGGGTTTCAGTCGTTCGCTTTCCATCCTGACTTCGCCACGTCAGGGACAGCTGGTTTCGGCAAGTTCTATACGATCCACAGTTCGCGTAATAATACGCCGACGCCCGATTTTGATCCCGGCGGCAGCAATTTGTTTCACAGCGTGCTACTGGAATGGAACACGTCCGACGTAAGCTCGACAACCTTCGTGCCAGCCAATGCAGCGGCTCCGTTTCGTGAAGTCATGCGGTTGCAACAACCCTTCGGCAATCACAACACCGGCTTGATCGCATTCAACTCATCCGTTGGAGCGGGAGATCCTGATCGCAACAATCTGTACGTTGCAATCGGCGATGGAGGCAGCGGCAACGATCCGCAAAACAACGGACAAGACGCAAGTAACCCCTACGGTGCGATCCTCCGCATCAATCCCTTGGGCGACTTGTCGGCAGGCGAACCGTACGGCATCGTCGCCGACAACGTGTTTGCAGCAGACGGCGACCCAAACACACTCGGCGAAATCTACTCCTACGGCCTGAGAAACCCACAACGGTTCGGCTGGGATTCCAGTAACGGCGACATGTACATCGCAGACATCGGACAAAGTTCTTTTGAAGAAATTAACCGGGGCGTCAACGGCGGCAACTTCGGCTGGGCTCAACGTGAAGGTTCTGTTGGCCCAACGCCTGCCGGATTCATTGACCCCGTCGCGGACTACTCTCACTTCGGATTCTTAACCAATCCAACCGCCGGTAGCAGCCTTGCGATCACCGCCGGCGAAGTTTATCGCGGCAATCTGATCCCAGAACTCCAAGGGCAACTGCTGCTGGGAGATTTTCCAAACGGAGCCATTTACACGCTGGACGTTGACAACGATCCGCTCAACGGCGGCCAAAACGGATTGCATGAGTTGATTTTGGAGGACTTGG
>CALDEW010000339.1 GCA_937942355.1 uncultured Pirellulaceae bacterium
CTATCGAGAGGACTTGGACACCAACGGAGATGGAGTTGTTGATAGGAGCGACTATGACCTATTTGTTGCCAACTACAGGGCTGCCCTAGCGGCACCAGCTCCAACTCCGGCTCCGGAACCAGCGCCTGCACCAGAACCAGCGCCTGCACCAGAACCAACGCCTGAGCCAGAACCAACTCCTGAGCCAGCGCCAACTCCTGAGCCAGAGCCAACTCCGGAACCAGAGCCAACTCCGGAACCAGAACCTACTCCTGAACCAAATCCAACGCCTGCACCCGAGCCAGATCCTACTCCGGATCCTGCGCCTGCAACGACATCCGCAGACTTCAATGGTGATGGTGTTGTAAATAAGAGCGATACCCGTGCCTACGTAAGCCTGTTTCGCCAGACGACCAAAAGCGGTGGCTATCGAGAGGAATTGGACACTAACGGAGATGGAGTTGTCGATAGAACAGATTACGACCAATTCCTTGCCATCTACAGGGCGGCCTTAGGCATTGACCGATAGTACTTTTCTCTGTGGACTTGGTTGAAGTTCGCAGGTGACGAAGAAACGATAAACGCTCGTCAGGCATTGTCTGACGGGCGTTTCATTTTTGGTGCCATTCAAACCGACCAATCCGCTCGTTAGTGCGGTTGCCGGCTACAGATACTCATCGTTGATGCGCATCTGGCAATAACTCTCATACCTCCGCGCGTCAATCTTCCCATCGGCAACGGCCCATTTCACGCTGCAGTCCTCTTCGTGGGTGTGCGTGCAATCTGGGAAGCGACAATCGTTGATGAAGGGCCGGATCTCACGGAAGTATCCCGCGACCTCTTCAGGGATCACGTCCCACAACTGAAACGATCGAATCCCGGGCGTATCGATGAGATGCCCACCATCGGAATCGTCGCCATTTTTACTGGCTAAGGGAATCAGCCGCGCCGCGGTCGTCGTGTGTCGCCCTTTTTGATTCTCTTGTGAGACTTGGCTGACCCTGAGCGCCAATCCCGGTTCGATCGAATTAAGAATGGATGATTTTCCTACGCCGCTTTGCCCCGCCACGACGCAGTCGCGCCCAACAACTAATTCCCGCAAACGGCCGATGCCTTCTCCAGTGATCGTCGATGTCATGACAACGGGATAGCCTAACTGGCTCCAGACGCCGGCCAGCGGTTGCAGGTCGATCAGGTTCACTTGATCGATCTTGTTGATGATGATGATCGGCTGAATGTTCGATTTTTCGGCAGAGATGATGAAGCGGTCGATCAGGTTGGGCTTGAGCGCGGGTTCAACGGCGCTGGAGACGATAAACGCGAGATCGATATTAGCGGCGATGATTTGCTGGCGTTTGCGGCTGGTGCGGCTGATTTGATTTCGCCGCGCGTTAACGCGGACGATGACGCCCCAATTTTCTTCGGCGTCGGGATCAATTTCGATGGTCACAAAATCGCCGGCAACAACGACGTGCTGCAAATCTGTCGCCAGCGATTTTAAAATGCCTCGAACCGTGCATTCGTAGACGCTGCCATCTTCGACTTTGACGAAGCTGTTGAGCCCATGAACCGACAGCACACGTCCCGGCCGCGAATGTTCCGAATCGATATCGAGATCGACTTCGAAGCCGGATTCGGTTTGGTCGGAGGTCGTGCCAATGACGGTGCGTTTACGCGACAGATTGCCTTTGCCCGAAAGTCGCTCGCCAGAGACCGTATTTTCCAACGATTCGGCGTCGTCTTTGAAGTCTTTGGTGAAATCGGTCTTCCGTACGCGCGTGTTTTGGCGTTTGCGAAAATTGGCGCGGATCTTTGATTTGTTTTTCTTCTTCGCCACGTGGACTCGAATATTTGTAATTTGCTGACTAGTACAGCATAACAACTTTGCGGCATCCCGCAGGTAAATGTGCTCTGAAGGACGGTATTTCCCTATAGTGATTTGCGTTTTTCCTTAATGGCCGCGTACCGCGGCGGCAATGGCAATGGCAATGTAAGTGTCGTCTTTGAGATCGGCTGAGAGTGAGAAGGCACCGCTTGAAACGATGTTCGGGTTAATCTGATTTCCGAATCAAAGAATGTTGAAAAAAGTGAGTAAATCATCGAGTCTGCGTTGCTCAAATGAAAGAGTCGGATAACATTGAACCAGTCGGAAGTTTATATGCCTGTCCGATACGCAAAGCACACCCGTTAAGGCGATCTCCCGTGCCTAAAGTTCTTATCGTGAACGATGCCGGAGACTCAAATGTCTCGGCTCCGCATTTTGACGATGCTACTCAGGTGGTCGAAACCAATTCGACCGGCAACGCCATCGAACTGCTCGCTGATCAGGATTTTGATGCGTTGTATCTCTGCGATTCCAAGCAGGGCAATCAATCGCTCAAACGAATCCTACAGAGCGATTCGATCTTGGATTGTGTGCCCTTCGGCATCGCGCTGTTGGATTCTCAAAAACGTATCGTCAGGGCCAACCGCCGTTTACTGGACGCTTTGGAGGCGACGGACTTAGCCGGTCAAGACTTTTATGACTGCCTTGGCGAAACGAACATCGTTGGCGACGACCCCAGCCCGCTGAGTTCAGCGATGGCGAAGAAGGTGGCCGTCAAAGCCACATTGAAAGTTGGTGACCGATTTTTCACCATGTTTGCGACGCCGGTGTTGAATTCTGCGGGCGTCTGCGAGCAGATGGTGGTGACGTTGCGGGAGTCCACTGACCAAGTGATTCAGCGCCAGAAGTTGGACGCGCTGCATCAAGCGGGTTCGGAGCTGACGGATTTGCGGCCCGAAGAAATCTATCAGATGGGCTTTGAAGAACGGATTGAGCTACTCAAGCAGAACATCCTTCACTACACCGAAGATCTTCTTAATTTCGATGTCGTCGAAATACGAGTGCTCAACGCGGAAACGAAGGAACTTCGTCCGCTGTTGTCGGTGGGGATGGATTCGGGAATCACGCACCGCACTCTGTTTGCCAGTCGAACCGAAAACGGCGTGACAGGTTTTGTCGCGGCGACCGGGAAAAGTTATCTTTGTGAAGACACCACCGACGACGATCTTTACATGGACGGACTGATGGGGGCAAAAAGTTCTCTGACGGTACCGCTGAAGTATCACGATGAAATTGTGGGGACGTTTAATGTCGAAAGTCCCGAAACGAATCGTTTCACCACCCATGATGTGGTGTTCTTAGAGTCTTTTGCTCGGTACATCGCGATCGCGCTCAATACGCTGGAGCTGTTAAACGCGCAGCGGACCGATGCGGCACTGCAGAGCGTTTCGGCGATTCGAAATGCTGTCGGGATGCCCGTTGACGAGATCCTGAATCATACCGTTCAATCGATCGAAAGTTTTATCGGTCAAGATCCGGAGGTGATTGAGCGTTTGGAAACGGTGTTGGAACATGCTCGTGCGATTAAACGAGCGATCTGCAATGTCGAAAGCGAAATGGCCCCCGAAGCGGTGTTGCCGACCTGCGTGCAAATTGAGCCTCGGCCATCGTTGAGGAACAAACGCATTCTGGTCATCGACGCAGACGAAAACGTTCGAACCTCGGCCCATCATTTGCTCGAACGCTACGGCTGCATCGTGGAGACGGCTCATACCGGCCGTGAATCCATGATGATGGTGCGGCGAATGAGTGGCAAGACGGGAGACTATGACGCGCTGATTGCTGACATTCGCCTGCCGGATATCAAAGGGTACGAGCTGTTGAAGGAGCTGAAGGATTTCTATGGTGACCCGCCTCTGATTCTGATGACAGGATATGGCTATGACCCTTGTCATACGATCCCCAAAGCGCGCGAAGAAGGGCTACGAACCAATGCGGTGCTTTACAAACCGTTTCGCCTTGAGCAGCTATTGGAGACGCTGGAAGCTACCGTTGGCCGCGACGCGCAACCGCTGAGTTCGAAGTAGCGGCTGTTTGTAGTACCGTCTTCAGGCGGAAGTCCGATGCGAACAACGTTCCTTCCCTCCGCAATTCCGCTTGAAAGCGGCACTACAAACTTTCTGGCGATTCATCATCTTGATCATCGAGTGCGACCTCAAATTCTTCCCCGTCAAAGAGCACGACGTCACCCAATCGCAGCTTCATCTTGCGACGCTTTTCCACTTTATCGTTGACCAGAACCTCACCCGCTTGGATCAGCAGTTTGGCTTGGCCGCCGGTGGGAACGCCACAGGATTGCAGGAAATGATCCAGTTGGATGGTGGGTTCGGGTGAGCCCGAAGTTGTTTCTGGATTTTCTGAAGCCATTGTCGCGAAGCCTTTAACTTTGTGGTCGACGAACGTAGATTGTTTGCCGCCGATGTGGTGTAATTATCACTGGGAGATTTTAATAGAAACCACAGCAATGTATTGGAACTGGGATAATTGATGCAGGACCCAACCTTTTTCTCATTGCGCGGCTTTATGAAGTCGGGCACCAATTGGCTGGGCAGTTTACTCAGCAGTCATGAAGAAGTCGACTGTATTGGCGAATTTCATTGGCAAGAAATCGTAAGCAAGCTCAACCCTCTGCTACATTCTCAGCCCATTTACTCAGATCCCGAGTATCGCGAATTTACACGCTCCAAATTCGATGCCTTGATCAAAGAAGTGTTAAAAAAGAAAGCGCGTCCCAACGCGCGCGTTATTGGGGAACGAACGCCCCATTCGATCGAACCGGTGACACTCCGAGGAGTACCCCACATTTGCATCGTACGTGACGGGCGGGATGTTCTGGTCAGCCGCGCGTTTCATCTTTACAACAACCCGCAGGCGCATCGTTTGTTCAAACGCATCCCTGCGATGGCCAAAACATTCGAATTGTTCAAGCAAGACGCTTTCTACTTTCAAAAGAATCCCGACCAGTTGCTGTGCCACGAAGTGATGGTGCGCGAAAGCGCAGTCTGGTGGCGCGACCATGTTATTGGGGACAAAACGGCCGTTGACCGGTACCCCAATATTAAAACATGTTTTGTCAGATACGAAGACCTGCATGCCGATACCGAGGGCGAACGTGCGCGACTGTTTGAGTTTTTAGGCGTCGACCCCAAAAAGTGTAGTCCCATCGAGGGCGATTTGAGCCCCGGTTTTGAGAAGGAGCGTCCTAACGAGTTTCTTCGCAAAGGTGCCGTTGGCGATTGGAAGAACTACTTCACGCCCGATACGATCAAGTGGTTCAAGGAAGAGGCGGGCGAGGAACTGGTCAATCAAGGTTATGACCAACCATGGTAGAGCCCCCGTTGCGGAAACCAGCGATATTTTTGTAGGGACGATTCCTACCGGCCACGACCATCCTTTGACCGACGAGGCCGGTAGGAACCTTAGGTTTTACCACAAATTGTCCGTAAAATTTACAAACGAAAAAATCTCTTTTTTGGTTTGTCGTCAGTTTTTGTTAGTGAAAGTAGAATTGTAAA
>CALDEW010000340.1 GCA_937942355.1 uncultured Pirellulaceae bacterium
TAACGACAAGCCGGCAGGCGACCGCGTTTCGCGGCACAAAACGCAGTCGCCTGCCGGCTCATCGTTAAACGGACCGAATGCGTCAGCGCGGGATTAAGAGTTAACCCGTGTTCCTAGGCTGACGCTTTCGAATTAAGACTCAACCTATTCACCCAACCCTGACCTCAGCCCATTTGATGCTTGAAATTCAGAACATCAAAAAAAGCTTCGTTCAACCCGATGGTGAATCGGTTCCCATTCTCGACATCCCCGATTTCAAAATCGCCGCCGGTGAACAAGTCGTTCTGCTTGGCCCCAGTGGCTGCGGGAAGACGACGCTGCTGCACATCATCGCGGGGCTGACCAAGCCCGATTCCGGCAAGGTCGTCTTGGACGATGTCGAACTGACAAAATTCTCAGAAGCCATTCGCGATCGTATTCGTGCCGACAAAATTGGTTACGTGTTTCAAACCTTCAACCTGCTTGATGGTTTTTCAGCGTCAGAGAATGTGCTGCTGGGCATGACCTTCGCCCGGAAGAAACTCGATGCCGCGCGTGCGAATGAACTGCTTACAGAAGTTGGGCTCGGCCACCGCTTAAAAAACAAACCCCACCAACTTTCCGTCGGTGAAAAGCAGCGCGTCGCCGTCGCGCGGGCTTTAGCCAACGAACCCAAGTTGCTGCTGGCTGATGAACCGACGGCAAACGTTGATCCTCAGAACCAGCAGCATGTCATTGATTTGATTCGTGAAAATTGCCGCAAGGAAAACATCGCGATCCTCATGGTGACTCATTCGCTGGAAGTTGCCAAACAATTCGATCGCGTCGTCGATCTGCAAGATCTAAATCTCGTCGTCAAAGATGCGCGTTCATCAGCGGAGGCCTCCGCGTGAACGTATTGCAAATCGCTTGGCGCAGCATTCAACATCGCGGACTCGGTTCACTGTTGACGATCATCTCGATGGCGTTGGGCGTGATGATGGTGGTGACGGTGCTGGCCGTACATGGGCTGATTTCCAAAGCGTTCAACGACAGCAATAATTTTGGCTACGATGTTTTGATCGGTGCTCGTGGCGGCGAGATCCAGTTGGCGTTCAGTTCGGTGTACTATCTGGCATCGCCAATTGAGAATATTCCTTACGAGTACTATTTAGCGTTCTGTGACCAAGAAACCAGAGAGCAAGAGCTGAAGTCGTCGATTGCTTACGCGGCTTGGCAAAACGAAGCCCAGACGTTGCGTTTGGCCAACGGTTTGACCAGCGGATTGAGCGACGGTTTTTTTGACTTCGCCTTCAACACGCAACAAGGCGAACGAGTCGGGCTCGATCGCGAAGGGCTTTTTGATCACTACACGCACACTGCGGTGCCGATCAACCTGGGCGATTTTTGGGTGTCTCCAACCGGCGATGCGTTTCGCTGTGTCGGGACCAAACCCAAATTCTTTACCGAGATGCTGGTTTCGATCGACCCCGAGATCCCTTTTGAGTTTTCCGAGGGACGTTGCTTCGAAGAATACAATAGTCAGCACGGCTATTATGAGGCCGTCATCGGCGAAAATGTCGCGCGCAAGTCGGGTCTGAGGATTGGCGACACCATTCAGCCGACTCATGGAGATCCAAACGCAGCTGATTCCCACATCCACGAAACCGATTTTCACATCGTTGGCATTCTAAAGAAAACGGGCACCGCCAACGATGGTGCCCTGTTTTTGAATATGGAGGGCTTCTTTTTAATGGAGGGGCACGCCAAGAGTTTAGAGGACGACTCCGTATTCGGAAAAGCGAAGACCCAACGCGAGCGCCGCGAGAAAGAAGCATTTGAGAAAACTCAGCCCGGCGACGATTCAGAAAATTCACCTGAGCCCACCGAAGATATCCAACAGGTCGCAGACGCCGGCGCTGCTTCCGACGATCAGCGATCACAACCATTGCAGCTCGAGAAACGAGAGGTCACTTCGATCCTGCTGAGGACCTATGGTGGCGAAGACGATGACGATGTTAACGTCGTTGGTTTTATTTTGCCACCGATCATCAATGAAGGCGGGCTCGAAGCGACACTGGACTGGTCGTCCTTCCGTCCAGAGAAGTCTCAGAAAGCGGCCTTGGCGGTAAACCCGGTGATGACGGTAACCGGCTTGTTCACCAAGTTCGTTGATCCCATCCGGTGGGTGTTGTTGGCGTTGACGCTGATGATTTGTATCGTTTCGGCGATTGGAATCTTGGTGGGCATCTACAATTCGATGAGCCAACGAAGACATGAGATCGCCGTCATCCGCGCTTTGGGTGCCAGCCGGCAAAAAGTGATGGGCATCATGTTGTGCGAATCTGTTTTGATGGCTTTCATCGCTGGCATGTTGGGTTGGATTGGCGGGCATGCGTTAACCGCGGCGCTCAGTCCGCTGATCGAGGACAATACCAACGTCAGCGTTGGGTTCTTCGATTTCGCGCCGAAGATTCCACTGGCTCATTTTTGGGGCGGGCAATTTTTGCCAGAGTGGCTCAGTTCGGTCGCCGTATCGCCCGAGTTTCTGGTCGTGCCAGGCCTGATGCTGCTGGCCATCGTCGTCGGCATCTACCCCGCGATCTCGGCTTATAAAACAGACGTGTCGAAGTCGCTTGGCAAGTAGGTTGGTCTCGGGCGGAGCCTTGACCTCCCGGTGGAAAAACTGCCAACCTTCGGATTGAAAGTTGGCAGCATGTTTCGGGGGCTTTTGTTTTACTGAGCCGAAAACGCCATGCGGACAAGGTCCACGAACTCAGCGCGATAGCCGGTTGCATCGTCGCCGATCGAGGTGCTGGCCATCTCCAAGATCATTTTGGGGTTCGCCGTGCCGCAGTGTTGGGATCCTCGCAGCAGCATGCCGAAACCGGCAACACTGGCCGCGAATCGGAAATCATCCGAAGCACTGGAGAAGCTCTTCTCATCGTTTTGAATCGCGAACTCTATGCGTTTGCTCTCGTTTTCATCCGGTTGCTTGTAACGCAGCGCCACCGTTGCCAGTTCGCCAGAGCCTGCGGCCTCCGAAAGTCCGGGAACCTTTGAGCCGTCCTCCTTTTGATCCTCCTCGGCTTTACTGGTCGTTTGATACTTCATTTCTTGTGGAGCGACAAACGCTTCGGCAACGCCGCCGGTTGGTTCGATCTCGTAGATCGCTGTCACCGTATGGCCGGCACCGATTTCGCCGGCGTCTTTGCGATCGTCATCGAAGTCTTTGGTTGCCAGCATTCGGTTTTCGTAACCAACCAAGCGATAGCTTTTCACTTCGGCCGGATTGAACTCGATCTGGATCTTCACATCCTTCGCGATCGTCACCAGCGACCCCGACATTTGCTGAACCAGCACACGATGGGCCTCGCGGTTGCTGTCGAGATAGGCGTAGTGCCCGTTGCCGTTATCAGCAAGTTTTTCAAGCTTGCCATCCTGCAGGTTGCCGGTTCCAAAACCAAGCACCGTCAGGAACACGCCTTCGGAAGCTTTCTGCTTGATCAATTCCACCAACGCACCGTCAGCGGTCACGCCCACGTTAAGATCGCCATCGGTGGCAAGGATGACTTTATTAACACCGCCGGTGATGAAATGTTGTTGAGCCAATTTGTAGGCCAGTTCGATTCCAGCACTCCCATGGGTCGACCCGCCTGGTGTCAATCGTTCGATGGCGTCGTTGATCGTTTTGGTGTTGTCGCCTGTGGTCGGTTCGAGCACCACTCCCGCGTTACCGGCGTAAGTCACGATCGAGACGCGGTCGTTCTCGCCCAGTTGCTTGGTCATCATTTGAAAACCACGTTTCAACAAAGGCAATTTGTCAGGAGAGTTCATCGAGCCCGAGACGTCGATCAAGTAGACGACGTTGGTGGCAGGTCGTTCTTGAACATCAACGTCTTTCCCTTTGAGCCCAATACGCAGCAGTTGATGAGCGTCGTTCCAGGGGCAACTTGCCAGTTCCATGTTGACTGAAAACGGATCGTCGCCTTGGGGCTGCGGATAGTCGTACTGGAAATAGTTGACCAGTTCCTCAATTCGAATCGAGTCACGTGGTGGGGCTTGGCCGGAGTTCAAAAACCGACGCATGTTGGCGTAAGAGGCCGTGTCGACATCGATTGAGAAAGTTGAGATTGCGGCGCCGCCAGACGCATTGACGAACGCGTTTTCGTGAATCGGAGCGTATTGCTCACCAGCCGATTTAATATCGAAGCCCCTGGATAAAGTATCGTCATTGTATAAGCTAATACCTTGTTCTGGAGGAGATTCAATAAAGGCAAAATGAGTCGCCCTTCGACCTAACGTCTCATCGCTCACCAGAATTCTTGGGCCGGCCATAGTTGTTCCGGTTGATTTCCCTAACGTAGGCAACCCATAGTCCATCCCCTTGCTCACGCCGGAAGCTACTGCTTGTGACGAACCTCTACGCCCTTTCTCGTTCTGGATCGTTGCGAGTTGGGTGGTGTCGCCAAGCGATTGCTTACGGTCCCACGCGTTTTCTAAGCCAAACTTCTCTGGGGTGATGCCCCACTTGGCATAGTCCGCCACGTCGATACGTTTTCCTTCAGCCGTGTAAGGCACCTTCTTCTGCAACGTCTGAGTTACAGACTCCGTATAAGGCACTTGGACAGCGTAGTTCTGAGTAACGTTCGCCGTGTAGGGGACTTCGACTTCTTTCATTTCCCATGTGCCGTCTGCCGCCTGAACCTTTCTTTTTTTCTTTCGCATTTTGTTAACAGGCACCGCACGAGTGCGTGTTTCCACGCGCATCTTAGTGGTAGGAACTTGGGTCGTCACGGTTTCCATTTTGTAGAAAACCTTAGGGCCGTCGGCGTCCTCCGTTGCCGACTGTGCCGGCTCAGTTTTTACTAAGTCAAGTTGCCCCACCATTTCCGCCTGGCCACTGGGATTCACGCCGAATCCTAGATTGGGCTGGTAAAGCCACCAGCCTCCCGCGGCAACCATGGTTCCCGCCGCAATGCTCATCCACAAACGCTTGCGACCGAATCCGGTGGAAACCTCCCGCGCTGCCGTCTTCGTAGCAACATTTGAGGCACTCCCCTCCCCTTCCAATTCTGTCAGCAACTGCGATCGCAATGCTTCACTGGATTCGGGGAGATCGTGATCGGTAGACCGGCGCAGCAGTCGCCCCAGTTCGTACATTGACGTCTCATCGCGATTGATGCAGTCGCCTGACTCAAGCACACGTTCTGTCTCTTCGGCCAAAATGAATTCGCTCATTTCGTCGCGCTGTTTTTTGTTCATTTCTCTTCACCTGTAACTGATGTTGTTTTGATAGCTTTCCCGTTAAGGGCCGACCTGCTAACCGTTTCGTCTTGGCTGGTCGCGCGTTCCAGCCAACGAGAAACTTCAGGATGGTTTTGCAGCTTCTTGATGCCGCGATGAAGGGTCACTCGTACCGAACCGGCCGGCTTGTCGATCACCTCAGCGATGGCGCTCGGCTTGAGCCCGTGCGACCAGAGTTCAACGACTTCTTGCTCGCCCGCGGAAAGTGTGTCCAACCATTGCGGGAGTCGTTCCAGGAAATCGTCGATTTCCACTTGCTGCGCCGGATCAAATGCACACGCTGCCACGCCGTTGACATCTGCGTCGTTCAGCTGCGGGCGTCTTTGGTTGGACTTCAGTTCGTCAAAGATGCGATTTCGACAAACGGTGTACAACCACGGAGCCAGTTTGTCGCCGACGTCCTGGGGATTCTGCTGGCACAGTTTCATAAAAGTGAATTGCACCGCGTCCCGCGCCGCATGCACATTCCCCGATCGTCCGCCGAAGAACTTCATGGCGTACGCCGTAAGTTTGGGCTCGTAGCGATCAAACGCTTCCATCACGAATCGTTTCCGCGACAGCGTTCTATCAGGCGGTTTTGCCCCGGTTTTCATAGGTTTCATGGTACATCCCATTTTCGCTTTGGCCACAGTTTTGTGACCCGTTCGAATGGATTACGACCAGAGTACCAGTTCGTTACATG
>CALDEW010000341.1 GCA_937942355.1 uncultured Pirellulaceae bacterium
AGAGCTCGTTGTACGCAATGGCTAACTCAGCAAATTTTATCCGGACAAGACGCGCTGTCGCCGACCAATCGACATCTACGAACACGATTGCACGTTCGCAGGCGACGGCATTGGACAACACGCGCTGGATATCTTCGACGGACTCGAATTGCGCGTTCTCAAAGTCCTGTAAAAGTTCCTTGACAGGATCGCTTACCTTCATCCCGCTTGTACTGACGGGCTGTTTGCAGCTGTTGCAAATCAATAGCACGCCTATTGCGAGCAAAATTGGGAACGTGGTTCGAGCAAGAGTCATGAAATTGGCTGACGGCTTCCCTAGGTTTTAGTTACGTCTTAGTTTTGGGGTAGTGGATGAGGCCACGCATCCTGCGGCTGGATTAAACGATGCACTAAAGGCTGAATCAAAGAGTAAAGGAGGGGCAGGACTCGTTGCCTCATCCACTACTTCCAACCCAATATTTCAGTTGAAACACCACAGGAGAGGTCGCGCTGTTTCTGAAGGGCAGGGTAGGTTGAAACCTCTTTTTACCATTTATTGAGAAAGTAACGATGGTTGTCGCATAAACAAAGCGCCGGACGTGGTTTACGTAAAGCAAACGAGCCAAAATTTCGATATTTACGCCAAAACGTCGTTAGTGGTAGTATTGAAGCGTAACTGGGGCAGGATGGCCAATGTGCGCCGCCTCGAAATGACAAGATGTCAAAATTGATATTGCAGGATGCATTATGGCTCGAAGACGCCGAAGAAGAACGACCCGACGCAGGCGACGCAGTAGTTTCTTTCCGCTTGTGTTCCGTGTAATCGCGATCGTATTGATTGGTAGCGTGATCTACTATCTGATGGGTGGATTCGGATCGCGGCCGACAATTACAGATAATGTCGCGACAACGATTGGCGACAAAACTGCTCAGGTTGGCAACGCAGCAAAAACGACTTTGAGCAACTCCAAAGATGTCTTGGTTTCAGCCGCGTCCACCGGAGCTCAGACGGTCGCCAATTCGGCCAAAGCCGCAACAGCTACGCTCGCAGATGCAGCAACGGTCGCCAAGGCAGCCGTGTCTGGCGATGTGGCAAGCGTGACTGCAAAAGCGGACTCCGTCGTCAATTTGTTGAACCCGAAAAGAAACCTGGTTAACTCACGACCATCTCCGCTCAACCAAAACAGGGCGGCCGCTGCAAACGTCTCCACCGGAGGCGCGAGTTTCGTTCAACCGCGCACGCAAAAGCGCACGCGACAACAACAGGGCCCTTCCGCGAATCAGATCTTCAATTCGATGATGACGGCTTACGCGAACGCTGAAACCTATTCCGATAGCGGGAAAATACATCTTGATTATCGGCAACAGGGTTTGGCCAAACGCGAAGTGATGAATTTTTCGACGGCATGGGATGCAAAACGTGGGGCTTGTCGCGCCGATCTGTTTGAATCCAAAGTTATCTGTGATGGATCGCTGTTAACCTGTTTCATCTACGATGTCGACACAAAGAACTTCGGCCGGCAGCAATTGGTGATCCCTGTGGAAGGAGCGCGGCAACCGCCAATTGGAAGGCTGATTTCCGATGATATCGCGCGCAGTTTCATTTCCGGATCGCAAGATTTTCCCGTTCGTAATCCTCAACGCGGTGCCGGTGATGTTCTGCTGCCACCCGCATTGGCTTTGCTGTCGGGAGATGTCGAATCGTCTTGGTTGAGCCGAGCTTCGACGAAGGTGCGTTTGGAAGATGAAAAGATTGGTGACGCTGACTGTTATTGTATCGGTTCAGGTCTTCAATCTGAATCCAAACTGTACATCGATAAGGCGACCGGGCTGATTCGTCGAATTGACTACCCCAAGCAATTGCTGGTAAGAAATCTTGTATCTCGACCGGACGTGAAGGAGATCGCGCTTTACGCAACCTTCGCCGACGCGCAGATAAATCGTTCGCTCGCGGGTAAAGATTTTACTGTAAAGGCTCAGCCCGGCGCGACGACGGTCCGTCAATTTGTTGAACTGGCTCAAACGCTTCCCTCAGATTATTTGGGGAAAACGATTCGCGATATCGAATTGATTGATCGCAATGGCGATACGTTTGGTGCCAATAAATTTCGAGGGCAGATTACGACTGTTGCATGGATCGGCCACGAGGGTTGGATTTCACTGGTGGATCAATTGAGCCAAATCAAGCGTTCGGGATATCAGGACTTTCAGTTCGGCGTCGCCTACCCCTCATCGATGTTGTCACCAGCGTCCAATGAGGTGCCTCGTCCGGTTGATGATCTGCGCACCAAAGAGCGACTGGGGATTCCGTTGCTGTTGGATTCGGGCGCAGCTGCCGAAACGTTGCAGTTGAACGAGCTGCCGGCTCTGTTGGTGTTTGATCACAACGGCAAAGTTCAGTTTGTGCGTTCGATGAAGGATCGGCAATGGGGCGACGAGTTGAAAACGGTGTTGGGTCGTTTGGCAGACGGTGAAGACATCGCCCAAGAGATGCTGGACGGATATTTGACGCATCTGGATGACTATGATGCTGAGTTGCGGCGAGTCAGTGCAGAGAACCTGTTGGCAGGAAATTCTGTTTCTGTCGCGGAACCCTCCGCTCGGCGGAACCCGATCCGCGATACCAAAATTAAACTTACTCCCAACAAAAAATGGTCGCAGGATTCCTTTGACGGGCCTGGAAACATCTTGGTGCTTCCGACGGGATTTTTGGGAGATGCTCGGCTTGCAATTTTCGACGGTTTTCAAACTTTGAACCTGGTCGATGATCGAGGAGAAGTCTTACGGCGAGAGAAGTTGGATATTCCTCAGGACAAAGGGGTAAGCCTGATCCGAATAAGCGGCGGCAATCGCGGGGTGTTAGCGGTGTTTGAGAAACGCGGCAGCCAAGTTCACTTCTTTGATCGTAACTTGCGGCGGATCACCAGTTTTCCAAAAGTAACTGAACGCCACAATGGAATTTTGGACTGTTCGCCCGTCGGCCAAGCAGACAAGTTCTTGCTTTCTTTTAACGATGATCACGGCGTCTACGAATTTGATCCGCTAACGGGCCGTGCAGAAGTGTTCGCAAAAACGGTCGCAAAGAAGACAGCTGTTTTTGATGAAAGGGTTGTGGGGTTAGTCAACGGTGAAGTCGTCGATATTGACCGCGGCGACGTTTTGGTGGGAAATGGTTCGGGCGACTTGACAGCAATGACGACCCTAAATGAACGAGACGATCATTTAGTAGCGACCGTTCGATCGGCGGCTGATCAGTGGGACGCTGTCAGTTATTCTTCTGATTTTAAATCGCGCTGGTCAGTCCCGCTCAATTCGCAGTTATTTAACAACGAAGTTGAGTCAATTTCCGGTGTGAAAACCGCAAGCGGTGAAACCTACTGGGCGTTCGTTGACAGCGGGAATTCGGTGTGTTTGATTTCCGATCGTGGAACCTGGTTGGGCGATTTCGAAGCCGAAACAGCAATTCATGGAGTTGCCTTGGCGAAGCAAGGGGACAATGTTGACTTGATTGTTTCGACCGCCGATAAGGTGGTCTGTTGGGCGCTCAATTATTCAGCGAATTAGGTGCCGGGGCTGACGAGAACTTTCATGCAGTGATCTTTTGGTTTATCGTGTTGGGGTAACCAACCGTTTAATCAAGGGTGAAGCATGCTGGGTGTCATCGACTGGGTCGTGGTCGCGATTTATTTCCTGATTCTTGTCGGGATTGTCTACTACACGTCGCGAAAACAGGATTCTGCAGAAGACTATTTCTTGGCCGGTCGAAACGTCGGCTGGTTCGTGATTGGAGCTTCGTTGTTCGCTTCCAACGTGGGTTCGGAACACATCGTTGGACTGGCCGGATCGGGTGCAACGTCGGGCAT
This sequence comes from uncultured Pirellulaceae bacterium, assembly GCA_937942355.1. Lineage (GTDB taxonomy): Bacteria > Planctomycetota > Planctomycetia > Pirellulales > Pirellulaceae > Mariniblastus. The sequence goes on from CALDEW010000341.1 coordinate 3,843, forward strand.
GGGAATGGCTCATTGGGAGCTTCATGCGTGGGCGCTGATCATGTTGGGCTGGATCTTTGTGCCCTTTTATTACACGTCCGGCGTTTCGACAATGCCTGAGTTCTTGGAGAAGCGGTTTGGGTCGACGACGCGCTGGGTATTGTCGCTTGTATCTTTAGCGGCTTATGTGTTGACTAAAGTTTCGGTGACCGTTTTCGCTGGTGCGATCGTGTTTAAGACGTTGTTGCCAGAAACGTTTGGTTCGCCAGAGAATGCATTCTGGGTTGGTGCGTTTACGACGGTAATTTTGACGGGAATCTATACCGTATTTGGAGGCTTCCGCGCCGTATTATTCACCGACGCTGCTCAAGCTTTCATTCTTTTGATCGGTTCCGCATTGATCACCGTAATTGGATTGAACAAGCTTGGTGGTTGGAACGAGTTGCAGAGTTTTGCTTCCAATAATGTTGCTGAATTCGCGTTGTGGCGACCCATGAATGATCCGGATTTCCCTTGGCTTGGAATCTTAATGGCATCACCCATTATTGGAATTTGGTATTGGTGTACTGATCAGTACATCGTGCAGAGGACCTTAGCGGCAAAGAATCTTTGCACGGCAAGGCGTGGCGCGATCTGGGGAGGGTTTTTGAAGATCTGGCCGGTGTTGATATTTCTGATACCAGGATTAATTGGTGCGGCACTTCATGACAAAGGCATGATTCAACTTCCGCTTAATTCCTTGGGTGCGATTGATGGTGATCGAGTTTTCGCCACGATGGTTGTTGAAATGTTGCCGATTGGATTTCGTGGTTTGGTGATTGGTGGTTTGTTGGCCGCGCTGATGAGTTCACTTTCGTCACTGTTCAATTCAAGCGCGTCATTGTTCACCCATGACGTCTATCAAAAATTGTTTCCCAGTACCTCACCGCAGCGATTGGTGACAGTGGGAAGAACGGCTACGTGTGTTGTGGTCGTGTTGGGGATGTTGTGGATTCCGGTGATGGCTGAGTTTTCGGAGAAGGTTGGGCTCTATAAATATTTGCAAGCTGTGCAGGGTTATCTCGCGCCTCCTATTACTGCGGTCTTTCTGCTGGGATTGTTTTACGCACGGACCAATTCAGCTGGAGCGGTTGCCGGGCTTGTTTTTGGTTTTTCGGCAGGGATGGCAAAACTAGCGATAGAGATCTTGTACAAAAACGAATCGCCGTTGGTGATCGGCAACCCTGCGTTGGAGGCGATTGGAGCGTTTAATTTCTTGTATGCCTCGGGAGTGTTGTTTGCTTTTGCTGTCGTTTTAATTTTGATTGTTTCGAGGCTCAGTGCGCCACCGCGTCGGGAGCAAATCGAAGGGCTTACTTTTGCCCAGATGGATCGCGAAACGGTCAGGGCAAGTTGGGGATGGCCTGAAGTGGTAGCAACGGTTGTAGTCCTTGGCACCACGGCGGGATTCTATCTGTACTTCAGCTTTTGGATTTAGAGTCACGGCTTGTCTCTTCGCAAACCCTAGTGATAGAGCGGGAGATTGAGAGCGATGGTTAAGCTGGATTTTTGGCTGAAACGCTGTTCGCCCGGCCGGAGGTAAGGTGGCATCTGGTCACATTTTTGACCTGTGAACATTGGGCTCGGGGTTCAAATGTTTGTTTTAACTGCCTGTCCTGTTGGTTATCTTGAGGGAATTTGAAAACAAATGAACAAATAGGTACATCCAAACGTTGAAGATCAGCGAAATAGCGGTTGAGCGTAAATTCTTGTTAAACGTCGGGCAATTACGGTGTTTTTTGGCTGTAGTGGTTGTGCATGTTGGTTGCTTGAAGAAATCTTGTTTGAGCAAAATTTGCAAGTTATTCCTTTAAACAATGGAATATCGTAGCGCCGGGGTTAAACTGTTCCGGGCAAGTTCTGCTTTCGTTCTGGCGAAGGTGATCTTGTTAGATAAATTACGTAGAAAAACCAGCTTTTGACTAATTGACAGCACTTACGGCCCAGCTAGAATGCGGCCTTGAGGCGGTTATAGGCCTTATTAGCAGGTTTTTAGATTGATATTAGCTTGCGTCGCTCAAACTTTTGTTAGTGTCGCTTGATTTTTAGAATTCTTTGATGTCACAACGTAGTGACATTGTTTGAGTATTTTTAGTTCGAGTCTCGTTCGAGGAGGACCCTTTTATGTCGCAACGTTTGTTGGGCATGTTGGTTGCAGTTGGTTTCGCAGTAGCGGCACCATTGGCAGCTAGCGCTGACACACCATGTGGATGTGGCCAAGTGGCTGCACCATGTGGAGATTGCTACGGTAGTTCCGTAGTAGACCCGTACGCGGGTGGAATGATCATCGATGGAATGTCTGCGGGCGTTGTATCAGGTGAGGTATCTGGCGGAACCATCATTGGTGGTGGCGCTGCAATGGGTGGCGAAGTCATCAGCGGCGGAATCGTCGATGGTGGTTACGGCATCGCAGATGGTGGCGCTGTTGCTGCCGGTGGAATGGTTGTTGGCGGCGGTTGCTGCGGACAGTCAATCCGTTACGAAACACGTACAGTCTACCAGTCGCAAATGACGACTCAGATGCGTACGGTTACACGTACTCGCATGCGAAGTGAAACTCGCACGCAAAACTACACAGTGAACGTTCAAGTTCCTGTGCAGCAAACTCAGAGCTATACAGTTATGGTTCCTGAGCAACGTTCACGTACAGAGAACTACACTGTTTCAGTGCCTTACACTGATCAGGTTTCTCAGTCGTACAACGTTACTGTTCCTGTGACTTCTTCTCGCGAAGAGTCTTATCAGGTCAGCGTTCCTTACACTGAGCCACAAACGACTCAGTACACTGTAACCGTACCTTACACAGATACAGTTCAGCAGAACTACACTGTTCAGGTTCCTTACACAGTGAACAAGACAGAAGAGTACCAGGTCTCAGTTCCTTACACAGAAACTTTGACTCAGAACTACACTGTCAACGTTCCTTACACAGACACGATTCAACAGTCGTATCAGGTTTCAGTTCCTTACACTGAAATGACAACTCAGAACTACACAGTTCAGGTGCCTTTCACAGTCAACAAGACTGAAGAGTACCAAGTTTCAGTTCCTTACACGGAAATGACATCTCAGAGCTACACAGTTCAGGTTCCTTTCACTGTGAACAAGACAGAAGAGTACCAAGTTTCAGTTCCTTACCAGGAAATGTTGACTCAGTCTTACACTGTTAACGTTCCTTACACAGACACTCTGCAGCAGCAGTACCAAGTTTCAGTTCCTTACCAGGAAATGACGACTCAGTCTTACACTGTTCAGGTGCCTTACCAGGAAACTCAAACTCGTAACTACACTGTTCAAGTTCCTTACACTGAGACTGTTTCACAGCCTTACACAGTACAGGTTCCTTACACAGTTCAAGTTCCTCAGCAGTACCAAGTGCGCGTTCCTGTTCAAACACAGGTTCCTCAGCAGTACACTGTAATGGTTCCGACCACACAGCAGCGTACAGCGACTCGCATGGTATGTCAGCCTTACACAGTTACAAAGTATCGCACTGTATGTCGCGACGCTGGTAGCTGGCAGACTCGCACGTCTCAAGTAGCTGTTGCTCCTTCTTACGGCGTTTCTTACGGTGGCGGTGGTGTTGTCAGCAATGGCGGCGGCATGGGCATCGGTGGTGGCGGACTTCTAGGTGGCGGAAGCCTTCTAGGCGGTTGCGGTTGCAAGTCTCGTAGAAGTTGCGGATGCAGCAGCTGCGGTGGTTGCGGTTCTTGCGGCGGCGGATGCGGCTCTTTGGGCGGCGGATGCGGCGGTGGCCTAGCTTCTGGTCCAGTTTACTCTGGTGGTGGCTTTGGCGGTGGAGTAGTCGGCGGCGGTTGCGGTCCTACTTACCAAACTGTTACTTCTCGCGTTTGGGTTCCAAACCGAGTTCAGCAGCAAGTTCCTTACCAGGTAACTATGCGACGTCAAGTTGCACAGCCTTACACTTACAACGTGACTGTGAATGTTCCACAAACACGTACTCGTATGATTACTCAGACATCTTGCCGTATCGAAACACGTACTCGTAACGTGGCTCAAACACAGATGCGTACTGAGACTCGTACTCGTCAGGTTGCTGTTCAGCGTACACGCTCTGAGACTCGTACTCAGAACTACACTGTTCAGAAGTTCCGCACAGAAACTAAGACACGTCAAGTTCCTGTAACACGTACTCGTCTGGAAACACGTACTCGTAACGTTCAAGTCCAGAAGACTCGTCAGGAAACTCGCACACGTCAAGTTCCTGTCCAGAAGACTCGCATGGAAACACGTACTCGTACTGTTCCTGTGACTCAGATGCGTACAGAAACAAAGACACGTCAAGTTCCTGTTCAGAAGACTCGCATGGAAACACGTACTCGTACTGTTCCTGTTCAGCAAGTTCGCACAGAGACTCGTACGAAGCAAGTTCCTGTAACTAATACTCGTCTGGAAACACGTACTCGTAACGTGACTGTTCAGAAAGTCCGTCAGGAAACTCGCACACGTCAAGTTCCTGTTCAGAAGACTCGCATGGAAACACGTACTCGTACTGTTCCTGTGACTCAAATGCGTACTGAAACACGTACTCGTAACGTGACTGTTCAGAAGTCTCGTCAGGAAACACGGTCTCGTACCGTCAACGTGACAAAGACTCGTCTGGAAACACGTACTCGTACTGTTCCTGTGACGACTTACAAAACTGAAACTAAGACACGTACTGTACCTGTACAGCGTGTTCGTCAGGAAACTCGTACTCGTACAGTTCCTTACACAGTTCAAGTTCCACAGACACGTACTCGTAACGTTACTGTTATGACTTCACAGCCACAAACACGTACTCGTACTTACACAGTTCAAGTTCCAGAAACTTACACTGAGCAAGTTCCTTACCAAGTTTGTACTCGTGTTCCTAAGACCATCCAGGTTCCAGTCGTTACTAACGACTGCGGAGCATCTGCTGGCGGAGCTATCATCGACAATGGTGCTTTTGGTGCTCCAGTTGATGGTGGAACAATCATCGACGGTGGTGCATCTTTCGGTGCTCCAGTTGACGGTGGCATGATCATCGACGGTGGCGCATCTCTTGGTGCTCCAGTTGATGGTGGCATGATCATCGACGGTGGTGCTGGTGCTGTTGGCGGAGCAATCATCGACGGTGGTGCATCTTACGCAGCTCCAGCTGCTGATGCTGGCGTTTCATACGCCGCTCCAATTGCCGCTCCAGCTGCATCTTACTCTGTAGGATCTAGTGCTGGTTCTTACGTTTCTGCCGGTGGCGGACTTGGTCTTGGTCTACGCGGTGCAGCTTCTGGCTGCGGATGTGGACGAAGCCTTGGCCTTGGCAAGCGTTGTGGCAATGGCTGCCGTATCTTCAGCGGATGCCGTCTTGGTAGCCGCCGATCACGCTGTGGTTGCAACTAATTAATCCCGCTGCTTGCAGCGGATTAAATTAAAAATAGAAGGGTGTGGCTTTCGGGTCACACCCTTTTTTTGCGCCTGCTCTAAGAGTTCACGTTCTTATTGGTTGATTGAGGTTCGGAGATTGGAGATTAGCGCTCAACTTTACGGTCCAGAAATTTGTTAGTCATAGCATTCAAAACGGGCAGCCCAACCCTACAATATTGATTGAGGGCTGCCATTGAGTGGCGGCCTCCTATCGTGCAATGCAATGGGTTTAAATCGTATTTTCGAGACCGCCGAAGATGAATGGACTACAAAACAAGCTCAGCGATCGAAACCGGCACTCCATCGGTGACGAGATTACGAAAGTGTTGATCTTCGTGGGAGTGATTTGGGCCGTGTTCTTCTTGGACTTTGCGCTACCGCTTAGTGAATGGTTCGCTTTGGTTCCAAGGTTCGTCAGCGGCCTGCCAGGTGTTTTGGCGATGACGTTTCTACATAAGGACTTGAGCCACATTTTGGCGAATACGGTCCCGCTGATTGTGCTAATGACGTTATTGGCTGGGTCTCGCGCAAATTCGTGGGCGACGCTGGCGGCGTTAATTGTTGTCGGAGGTTCGTTGCTTTGGTTGTTCGGGCGGAACGGATCCGACAGGGTCATTGTTTCGCATATCGGAGCCAGCCTGTTGGTGTTTTCGTTGGTGACGTTTTTTCTGTCTGCCGCTTGGTTCGAGAAACGATTGGTCCCAATGTTAATCGCCGCCCTGGTCGGCTTTCTCTATGGTTGGTCGACTTTGATGGGAGTCATTCCCACTAGCAGCGGTGTTTCCTGGGATGGCCATCTTTGTGGCGCAATTGCCGGAGTGATCGTCGCACTAATGCAACCTATGCTACTAAATACGGACAATAGTCCAGCGTAATTAGACCGGGTACCTGGTGCGAGTCTCGGTTTGACTCTCGCAATGCCCACAATCGCGTCCGTTGATGAATTCTGTTATCGACGCCGGCTTATATACTTTTTCTACTCGTAGGTTTTAGACATTTTTGCTGCCACAAGCTTAGGTTTAGGGGCTTTTGGCAGAGTGGGTTTGGAGGTGGGAGGAGATTAGTCTGGACGAATTTCGTCGAATCTGAAATAGTCAGCGTCAAAGGAAGTTTGACAATTGGCCGTCACGTATTCATCATTCCCTGAAAGTGATAATGGACGTTTCTCCTACCTATCTACGATTCTTTTTTACGTCTTGTTTTTTTGGAATCGCAATCGGCGTGATGGGGTGCGCTACAAATAACTGGTCTCAACCGCTGTTCATGAACCATCAGCCGGGCGGAGATTCGCAAATGGGCTCCGACTCTGCCGACCAGGGCGCAGCTGAAGAAGAAAAAGCCACCGTCAAAGCGCCAAAGCCTTTCTGGAAGCAGGGATTCGGGGACATATCCGGTATAGATCCGCGTTCCAGAGAGATCGAACGAAGCCTCGGATTTTAAGAGAAGTTCTTCGTGGCCGCCGCGAAGCTAAGTTGCGTTTCATGTAAGTTCTGGACTTGCGGCCTCGTCCACTACCCTAAGATTAAGAAGTAACGTTGCTTTAGTTGAAATAAAAAAAAGAGCGTCTCGTTGAGACGCTCCACCGATTTAGGTTTTGATTCGTTTACTTTTCTAAGCTCTTTTTGCCAACGAATCGCGGATCTCAGTCAACAGCTTAACTTCATCTGATGGCTCGGGGTCATCTTCGCTCGCCATCCAGCTACTTGCAATTTTGATCGCGATGAATATGACCAAAGCCAAAATTGCAAAGTCGATCGTGTTTTGGATAAACGTGCCGTAGTTAATATAGGCCCCTTCTTTGACCATTTCGCCGGCTTCATTGGTAACGTCTACGTCGGCCAGTTTATGCTTCATGGAAGACATATCTGGAACTCCAGCAACAACCGCAATAATTGGAGAAATGATGTTCTCAAGGAATGATTTAACCATCGCGGCAACCGCAGTTCCCATGACGATACCAACAGCCATGTCGATCAAATTTCCTTTGAAAGCGAACTCTTTAAAATCTTGAATAAAGCCCATTGTTGAGGCTCCTTTAAAACTAACTAAGAGGTGGGAAAGCCATCTGCTTTTGTCTGCAGCGACTTGTAAGGGCGGAGTGTAGAAAAGTCAGAGATTCCGCACAATATGAATGAAACGGCCAGAAACGGCCAGAAATGGACCCGAGAGGCACGTTTTCGCGGAGATTTAGAGGGCCGAAGCGCAGTTTTTGGGAAGATCCGCCTACTCTACAGCAGCCATTGAAACGCCAGCATCGCGGCTGTCGCCAACAGGCAGACGGGAATCGCCGCTTGAGCTTTAACGTGCTCCAGCGCTTCGGGCAGAAGCTCAACGAACACCATATAGATCATCGCACCCGCGGCCAGCCCTAAACCGATCGGCAGCAATGGCTCAAAAACCAGAACGAAGAGGAACGCCGGTACTGCCATCAGCGGCTGCGGCAGGCTTGAAAAAATGCTCCACAGCGTTGTTTTTACCTTAGAGACACCGCGTGGAATCATTACCAACGCGATGGCGATCCCTTCAGGAATGTTGTGAATGGCAATCGCAGAGGAAATGAGCTCACCAAACCCCTCGCGACCGCCAAATGAGACACCGACGCCGATTCCTTCCGCGAAAGAATGAGCGGTCATAACGGCCATGATCATCAGCATCTTTCGGAAGCTGGCTGACTCAAGTCCCAACGTTAACGATTCTTCTTCGTCATGGTCATCAGGAAAAAGAGCTCTTGTCGCGACGATCAGCGCGGCTCCAATCGCCAATCCAACCGCCAGTTTTATATCGCTGATTAAATGAGCTTCGTAGATCAACCCAATGCTGGCGCCCATCATCAGACCGGCCGCCAGAGAATTTCCGATCCCTAAAAAGCGATTGCTGATGCGATCAACAAACAGAAACGGAATGATCCCCAGTCCCGTGCAAAGCGCGGTCAAGCCCGAAGCAATCAGGACGTGCCAAACGGTAATTTCAACGGGAGGCATATGTTATTGCGATTGCGCGAAGAGCTTGACGAAACGAAAACCTCTATTTTGCTTCACCGGCCAGCTTTCCGCAACGGGAACACGCCCGCATCAAAATGTTTGCCACGGTCTCTTGTTCGCTCGCGCAAAGAAATAAGCAGCCTCCGCTCGCTGCGGAAGCCTTCAAGATCACTACGATCACTTTAACCGCGAACCTTTTCGGCCAGAAGAGATCTAAAGAATGTTCATTTGATTCATTCAGCGGGCCTGTGAGCCTGCTGGCTCATTCCAGTTTCAAAACCGCGTCACAGGAGGATGGTAGATGAGCCCAAAACATAAACTGATTACAACCGTCTGGTGCGCCGCGACAATGGTCATGACGTTGATCTTGTCGCACGGTCATCTGATCGTGCGCGAGCTGATGCAGAATTGGCCTCGAGCGACGACATGGGAAGGCCGCTTCGAAAGCGCAATCTACACTCAAGGTGGATTGATCTTTTGCGCCAGCTTGATCATCACAGTTGCATTGTTGTCGCGCAGCTTCTTCTTGCGTGAACAGGAAAAGGAATTGGCTCGAAGAGAGCTTGCGCAGCGCGAGCGGCACGAACGCTTCACCGCGTCCCGTCACGAAGCGCTATTAGACGCTCTGGCAGGAATGTTCAGTTCTGATGAATCGACCGGGCGCACCGACACTGCCGAGGCTGATCGAGCCTCAAATCAGAAGCCCGTTGCAAAAAAGGGCTGAGCCTCTGGAGCCGAAATAGGTTCCGACGATCTGGGCGACAGAAGTCGCCAATTCTACGACGCGTTTGGGATACTTTTCGCGTCGCCAGATTGTTGGCCGCCGTT
>CALDEW010000342.1 GCA_937942355.1 uncultured Pirellulaceae bacterium
TGGGAAAGCCCTGCCCGGAGCAAGGCAAAATCAGGATAGACATGTTGGTTTTCGGATTTGTCCGCAGAAACGGAGGCAATGAATAGGAAAAGCTGACATTTTAACTAATAATAGAGTGGTTTATTGAATGCAACGAACCAAAATTGCTGATGGGAGCGTTTCTTCATCTTATCAGCCCTCTCCGCAAACATCGAAACGCACGGTTGCCGTTGGACGAAACGTTCCGCAATCTACTTGAATTTCATCATTGACTATTATTACTGGCCGCCGTGAAATCTAAAATTCCGCAGACTCAGAGTTTACTTACCCATGCCAAGTTGCGTCGCCCCTATCTTTTATTGACTGGCGGTACCGGTCTGGTTGGGCAGTACCTGCTGAAGGACTTTCTGGTCCAAAATCAGCGTATTGCTGTCATCGTCCGTCCCGGTAAAAAGCTGAGCGCCGTAAAACGCATCGAAGCAATCATGCAGCGCTGGGAACACCATTTGGGAAGATGCTTGCCGCGGCCGGTGGTGCTGTGCGGAAACATTAATCAAGCGGGGTTGGGCCTGAGTGACGTTGATCAACGTTGGGTGTTGGAGTACTGCTATGGCATTCTGCATAACGCGGCTGTTTTGCAATTTGAGGGCCAATCGAAATTGCATGAGCCCTGGTTTACCAATCTAGGTGGGACCGAAAACGTATTGAACGCTGCTAAGGACTGGGACATACGGCACCTGCATTATGTGTCAACGTCATACGTGTGTGGCAAAAGCGATCGTGTTGTGCAAGAGTCGGAATTGGATGTGGGGCAGTCGTTTCGTAATGACTACGAACGCAGCAAGTTCCAAGCGGAGAAGCTGGTTTCCCAAGCGGACCATTTTGATTCCAAGACAATCTACCGTCCGGCCGTCATCGTCGGTGACTCTGAGACTGGATTTACGTCAACTTATCATGGCATGTTTCTCTATCTCCGAATCTTTGCTACGCTGGTCCCGGCCCAGCAGACGGATCTCAACGGCATCCACCAAACGCCGATCCAAATGCCGATCAACGGCGACGAACCACGGAACTTAGTGCCTGTGGATTGGGTTTCCAGCGTGATATGTCACTTGGTCTCTACCGAGGCCGCCCACAATCGCACCTATCACTTGGTGCCAGACGAATGTTCGACAGCTCGGCAATTCATTGATGCTTGTTGCGAGTACTTCCACTCAGGCGGCGTCGAATTTGTGGGGGAGGATCATCCGCTGGACGCTAAGAGTAAATTCGCGCAGCTATTTCTAGATAGCGCCCGCGTGTACGAGGAATATCTGACTTCTGATCCGATCTTTGACAAATCGAATGTAGAGAAATTCGCAGGGCATCTTCATTGTCCGCCGATTGACGCGGCGATGATCAAGCGATTTATAAAATTTGGCGAAGAGAATCGTTGGGGGAAAAAGCGTATGGCGGCCCCCGAGGCCAGTGTTTGGTTTGACCAACAATTGGATCGTTTGAGCGCCATCACAACCAGCATTTTCGCAAACCTACCTAATGTTGACTTGACCGGCAGTGGGGAAGATCGGGTAGAAGTTGGGCTCAACGTGCTGGGGCAAGGCGGCGGACAATGGACGCTGACGCAGAACGAGCGCGGGGAGTTCTCATGCCGCGTCGGTTTGCCGGCGGTGGGCCAGCCAACACTGCAAATCGAATCGTCTCGACTGGCAAGCTTAATGGACGAGATCGAACAGCTGGGGCAAGTGACGGCAGGACAGCCTTGGGATCTGCTGACTGAAAAGATCGAAGCCGCGATTACATTGTCGCGGGCTTAGTTGATCAGGGCGTAGGCCGTATCCAGCCGCAGGCGCAGCTACGGCATGGCCACCGTGAAAAGGCCTCCTCTTCAATCTTCGGTGTTTTTCGTTGGGGCAATGCCGGAACGGCGCAGAACTGTCTTTTGGAGTTTGGCGGGATGAAAGAATGGCGTCTTTTATGCGGATGTTTGAGTTGCGATCGGTTTGTTCTGCTTGGTCCGGCCTACTCAGCTTCTATGCGCTGTCCCTTGCGATAATCGCCGCCAGATATCCCGATCTGAATTCCGCATCGACATCGGCGACTGCGATTAGCGCTAGAGTTTCGTTGGGAACGCTCTTGTTACTACCCTTGTTGCAGGTAAAAGTTTGGGTAGCAGAATCGAACCGCCCGTCCGAGATCTGTTGGCTCAGCTGTGCTCCCAGCGCATCGCCTACGCCTGTCGCTAAAAAGTTCTGTCCGGCCGATTTTAGTTGATCCAGAATGTCGACTAAGACTTCCATCGTATCACCTCGTTTGATGACAATTGCGGCATCCTGCTTTTGGAGCGGATCGCTTTTTCCAGTTTTTGTTTCAATTCCAGCCGCAGCAAGGGACTGGAATTCACTGAGGCTGATGCGACCGCTGCGGTAATGCTTGGCGGCCTGTTGGAATTGGTGTTGGTTGATCATTGCGGATGTGTGATTTAGCCGATGTTATTGAAAATGAATTTGAGCTACAATTTCAGACGTGAAATATTGCCGGCAGCCCATTGTGACGACTGCCTTGACGATTGAAAACCATACGGATGTGATAATGAAAAGTTGTGTTTTGGCCTACTCGGGCGGACTGGATACTTCGGTAATTTTGGGGTGGTTGATGGACGAAGGGTACGAAGTCCATGCCGTTTATGTCGATCTAGGCCAACCCGGCGAAGACCGCCAAGAAGTTCTGGATAAAGCCAAAAACGCGGGCGCTAAATCGGCCCGCATCGTCGATGTGCGGGAAGAGCTCTGCCGTGACTACGCGTTCCCAGTTTTGTCTTGGCAAGCAAAGTACGAAGGACCTTATCTGTTAGGAACGTCGATCGCGCGACCGTTGATTTCCAAGGTGATGCTGCAGGTTGCCAAGGAAGTTGGCGCGACCGCTTACGCCCACGGTGCGACGGGAAAAGGCAATGACCAATGCCGTTTCCAGTTGGCCGCCGAAGCCTTGGAAGCCAACGTCGAAATGATTGCTCCGTGGCGGATTAAGAAATTTCGCGACGCGTTTCCAGGGCGGACTGAATTGATCGAGTACTGCGAAGCGCGGAACATTCCGGTCAAGGCTTCCAAGGCCAAGCCTTATTCCAGCGATGAGAATTGTTTGCACATTAGTTACGAGGCGGGGAAGCTGGAAGAACTGGATGTCAACGGCGTTTCGATCGTGGACTTCGGGATGGGCGTTTCTCCTCAAGAAGCGCCTGATCAATCAGAAACAGTCACTGTTGATTTTGAGTCGGGAGTTCCGGTTGCGGTCAACGGCGAGAAGCTCTCGGCGCTTGGCGTGGTCGAAAAGTTGAATGAGATCGGTGGCCGCAACGGCGTCGGTCGAATCGACATGGTAGAAAACCGTTTCGTTGGCATGAAGAGCCGCGGCGTGTACGAATCGCCAGGCATGACCGTTTTGTATGACGCTCATCGTTACGTCGAGCAATTGACCATGGACCGTGATTTGATGCACTTGCGCGACCGGTTGGCTCCTGAAGTTGCGGAAATGGTTTACTATGGGTTCTGGTTCTGTCCCAAGTTTGACGCGTTGCTTGCGTTTAATAAGGAGGCTCAGAAGAACGTCACTGGCAGCGTCGAGTTAGAACTGTATAAGGGCAACATTACCATTTCGAAACGCTCAAGCCCTAACAGTCTGTACGACGAAGCGATCGCTTCGATGGAAGGCGGCGGTTCGTATAACCAAGACGACGCGGAAGGGTTTTTGCGTATCCAAGGCTTGCCAGGACGCGTGCAAGCGCGAGTGTTGCCGCGCGAATATTAGGCAGTTTGTTTGATCGGTTCAGCGCTTTTGCGGTCGCTGGCTAAAGATAGTTAGAGTAGTGAACGAGGCCACGAGTCTTGAAGCTCCGTGCAACGTCGCCAACACATTGCTTCATCCACGACGGGAAATCTAAGCGTGAACTTTCTAGAAAACCCGGTGCTGCAGCGCGAGCTGCTGGTGAACTTGAGAATGCCGCGATCGTTTTGGTTATTGCTACTTTACCAAGTGATCCTCGGCGTGATCGTTTACTTTGCTTGGCCGCGTCAGGTGCGGTTGGATTTAACTGTCGGTTCCGGCAGTAACAGCAACTTGGTCGACCTGGTTTTCCTGGGCCAATACGTGTTGGCGTCGTTGATGGCACCCAGCTTCGCCGCGGGAGCAGTGTCGGGAGAGAAGGAACGCAAGACCTACGAAATGTTGTTGGCCAGCCCCATCAATCCTGCATCGATCGTGATCGGGAAGTTGATCGCGGCGTTGACGCACCTAGCGATGTTGATTGTGGCGTCGCTGCCGGTCGTGATGTTGTGCTTGCCCCTAGGGGGAGTTTCGTTCTTCGAGGTGTTGGCGGCTTATGTGATGCTAATTTCCAGCGTTGTCGCCTTTGGCATGATCAGCGTGGCTTGCGGAAGCTTCTTTCCCCGCACCAGTTCGTCGCTGGTGGTTTCGTATTTGGTGATCCTGCCGCTGGCGCTGCTGGGGGTGCTGTTTTGGGTTAGCTTCCGCCAAGACGGAGAGACCCGTTTTCAACTTGCAATGACCGTGGTGCCGGGCATCGCGATCGCAATATCGACGGCGCTGTTTTATATGATCAGTGCACGGATGATTTATCCCAAAGACATGGGCAGTGACGGAACCGATGTCGTCGATTTGGAAAAAGAAAACGAAACGGTCGTTGGAGTCTTCATCAGCCGGGATAAGTTTCCCGATCGTTTGTTTGCCCCGCCGCTCCGAAACACGTTGATGCCTGACGGCGTAAATCCGATCTACGACAAGGAACTGCGCAGCGAGATATTCGGACAAGGGACGCTGATGCTGCGATTGGCGATTCAGATCAGCATGTTGTTGGCCATGTTTTTGATGGGCTGGCTGTTGTTTATTCAGCAGCAGTACGCGGCGTGGTATTTTTGCTTCGTCGTTTTGTTTAATGTGCTGGTCGGGCCGGTTTTTTCAGCCGGAAGCGTCACCAGTGAACGCGAACGCCAGACGTTGGATCTGCTGTTAACGACGCTGATTACGCCTTGGCAGATATTGTCCGGGAAGCTGGTTTCTGGCTTGCGTGTATCCAGCGTGCTGACGCTGTTTCTGCTGTGGCCCGTTTTTTTGGCGGTCTGTTTGTCGCCTGGGTTTCACGCAAATCTAATTCCAATGTTTTGCTATTTTGTTGTGTTTTGTCTGACCTGTTTGACGACAGCGAACCTCGCGCTGTTTTGTTCGACGAGCTGTCAGAAGACCAGCACCAGCTTGATCGCGACATATTCAGTCATCCTGATGTTATATTTGGTTCCGCCGGCGATTGCCCTGTTCGCCAATCATTACTATGCAGGCACTGTCGACGGGGAGATGGCGCGAGCGCTAACGATCACCAGTCCTTTTGCTGCGAATCTGTTGATTCCTTTGGATGTTGAAAGTCTATCGGGGCTCTCGTCAGGCTTCAGCCAGCAATTTGCGAAATTTGATCTTCGCGCGTACTGGCATTTTGCGGCTTACGTGTTGTTTACGTTGTTGCTTAACGGTGCATTGCTTGGCGTGATGGTGTGGATGTTCAATTCACGCTGGCGCGTCTCCAAATTTGGTAACGCTTCGGATCGAGATTCGGATTCTGCTGTGCCGATTTCCAGTTAGTTTCTTTTAAGGCCACGACGATGAGTTTAGGAATTTGGGGTGCCAGAAATTTGATATCACCGAAACTTTTTCCCAAAATTTTACCAAAGCGTTGGGGATGGTTGCTGGCGATGGTTTTGATTGTAATCTCATCGCAGGCCAGAGTTATTTGCGCTCAGGAGACCGGCAAAGAAGAAAACCAGGATCCGCCGACTGCGAAAATTCCCGAGCCGTTGGAAACGTACATGGGCCGCTCCATCGCGCAGACAATGCACTACGCGGGGGCTGAGTGGCTGATTCGAGATCGCCGAGAGCGTGAGGAACGGTGCAGTTTGATGCTGGCGAATTTGGGCGTGAAAACGGGGATGGCGATTTGCGATATGGGATGTGGCAACGGATTCCACACGCTAAAGTTGGCCGAAATGACAGGGGCCAGTGGATACGTGGCGGGCGTCGATGTTCAGCCTCAGATGCTGCTGTTGTTGCGGAAGCGGATGGAGAAGACGGGCATCGAAAATGTCATCCCAATTCTTGGGTCCTATCACAATCCTCGTTTGCCTCGGGCATCTTTGGACTTAGTTCTCTTGGTCGACGTCTATCACGAGTTTTCCCATCCAGAGCAGATGCTAAAAGCGATGCGCGAGAGCCTGAAGCCGGGGGGGGTGATTGTGCTGGTCGAATACCGTGAAGAAGACCCCGATGTGCCGATCAAACCCAAGCACAAAATGAGCAAGGCTCAGGTGGATAAAGAGCTAACGGCCAACGGTTTCAAACTTGTAAAATCGTTCGACAAACTTCCTTGGCAACATATGTTGTTCTACGCGATCGCAGACAACGAAGGATTGGATGCCCCGCCGCTGCGGTGAAACTTGATCGAGTGGCGTTCTGGCCTAGCTTCCAGAGAGAATTGCGATGAATGATAGAATATCCAAGAAATTCACTATGCCGTCCTGATTGCAGTCCGCTTGTTCGCTAAAACTTCCAGTTGCTAGAGACTGGATAAACGGAGCGATGTCCAATAGGTCGACGACCTCGTCTAGATTGACGTCGCCCAAAACGATGATAATGTCGCCGGGCGGGCCAAGGGTCAACGTTAGTGTCGCGCCGGTACTGAAGAAGTCTTCATCGGCTTCAAAAACCGACTTTAGGTCAAAGCTGAACTCTGTCCCATCAGCATACAGGCCAGTTAGCGTAACGTCGCGGGTGACAACCGTGAACGGTTCAATCACCGGCATCTCATCGCCCATCGGCGTCCCGTCATCTATCGGCATCCCGTCAATCATGGCGATCTCATCATCCAAAGAAACGCCATCAAGAACGAAATCACTGCCAAAGATGTTGATCTGGCTTCCGGGGAGAGCGTCGAAGTCGTCTCCAATGGAGCCACCGCTAATGTTCACGACACTGCCGGAGAAGGCATTGAAGCCATCGCCGATTATACCGCCGCTGATGTTAATCTCGCTGCCAGAATTAGCATCGAAATTTGCGCCCGCCGAACCGTCGGTGATGTTTATCTCGCTACCAGAGAAGGCATCGAATTCTTCACCTACCGAACCTCCTCTAATGTTTATCTCCGTGCCCGAAAAAGCGTCAAAGGCAGAGCCTATCGTTCCGCCAGGGGTAACGTTGATCCGAATGGTTGATTCATCGCCTCCGGAACTTTGCCGGCTGATAATATTCGGATCGTTAGGCAGGCTGAGAAAGTTGTCAAACATTCTTGGATCAGACGGCCCCGATTCAAAAACTTGGGCCGCAAGTGGCGAGGCCCCAAGAGTCAGTCCGAGCAAACCCAACAAGCACAAAGGAAATCGGTAGATCGTTTGGTAAATATTCATGCAACCATTTTAATTGGCGAGATGGATGTTCTAGTGAGAAAGATGGTAGAACTCCGACGTTTTTTCGAGGAAATCACGCCTCCAATTCAGAAATCAGGGGCCTCAAACCTGCGAAAAGTTGGTTGCGTGTGGGGGAAGAATAAGGCAGGATCGCAAGAAGTTACGAAAAATCCCCTACGCGTCCCAGAGATGCGTAGGGGAGTTTTAAGTGGGCGATGAGGGGCTCGAACCCCCGACCCTCTCGGTGTAAACGAGATGCTCTAGCCAACTGAGCTAATCGCCCTCAGTAGTACCGATTTTCATCGGCTATTGATCCGACATACTTTAGATGACAATCGCCGTTTCTGTCAATTGGTTGCGGAATTAATGCGGTATTTTACGGATAAATTGCGAGTAATTGGTCCGCCTATTTTCGCAGGGGAAAATTTATCTCAGTGGCTTGCCGTAACGGCGCCTTCGGCTTGGTACGGCCTACTTCGCTTTCGGCGCTACGCTCGGTGTGGCGCGTGATTTACGTTAGCATTCCGCACGAAAAAAAAGCTTGTTTTCCAATCTCAGAATTGGGAAACAAGCTTTTTGACTTAAACCGCTCAGCAGTGAATCCTTTGAGATTACTTCTCGAGTTCGCCTTCGGCAGAAGCTTCGGCCTTGGCCGCTGCTGCGGCCTCTTCCAATTTTTTGACTTTTCGCGGATCGATCTTGATGTCTGCGATTTTCTCGGATTTGATCAGTTCGTCGTAAGTTTTGCCGGCGTCAGGATTTTCTTCGCCTTCGACCTCTGGAACCTTTTCTTTTTGGAGTTTCTTCAGCACTTTCTCAAAGAGAGGGATCATCGTTTCTTTTTCGAATTCCTTTTGAGCTGATTTGCCGCCATCTTCTTTGGCTGCTTTCCAGCTTTCAGTTACTTTCTCATCCTTCAATTCTTTGTAAAACAGTTCGCCGAATTTGTTGCGAACTTCTTTCGATTCACCTTTTACGTGGCAGGCATTGCAGGAAACCTTCATCGTAGGATACGCTTTTTCGATGGACTTCTTGAAAAGCGTGTGAGCCTGAGCGGTTCCGCTGGCAAGAACTAAAGCACACGTGGTAAGCAGCAAATTTCTACATCGACTCATTTTTTTATCCTTGATAACACGACTCAAAAGGGGACGCTTAAATTTAACTTGTGGTTCCGTAAAAAGTGTCGAAATTTCCCTAATTCCAACGGAAATCACTTTGGATGCTTGTAATACGGGGGGGCTTTCTCGTTTGTTTTATCAATTCCGTGCTGCGTAAAGTTAATCCAGAAATTTACAGGATCTTCGATTGCAGCCGATTGCTGGTCTCCATCACGAGCCTCGTAACGGTGTCCGCAGTGATTGCAATTAACTTCGAAACCAAGTAAATCGACGTCAAACGAACTTGCTTTTCGGCAAGCGGGGCATTTCTGAGCGTAATAGGGCTTGAGGGTCATAGGGGCGATCCTTCGAAAGCTTAACAACAATTACAGCTCATTAATTTAAGGGATATCACTTGAATCTCAACAAGATTTCATAAAAAAAAACGAGTCAAGCTTCGAAATCATTGGAAGCGGCTATTTGTTTGCAAGTGGCATGCTTGCATCCTGTGCCTCGATCTCTGTTTTTGAAGACGATTGCTCGTTGTTGTCTGATGTAGAGGAAATTTCTTGTTCTAGTTCTGAACTCAGAGCTATCAATGCAGCAATGGTCTCGTGGTGGCTGAAAGGTGAATCCTTAGAGCATCTAATTTCAATATTTCCAAACACGCGATCATCGACCAGCAATGGCAAAACGGATTTCCAGAGGTCGCTCGCCTCTTTGATTTTTTCTCGACTTCGGACCGTTGCGTGAAAGGACTCGTGCAACCAAGGTGCATTGACGTCAAGGGTTAGCTTGTTGAGTTGATGTTTGTCAGAGAAGTCGCAAAACTTTTGCCAGTTGGCTTCCCAATCTCGATTTCCTTGGACGTGAACTGAGCTCTGCACCTGGAGAACTTCTTTAGTTTGCTGGCGGGTGAATAGCGACTTTGCCACACCGTAGGCCCGGTTCATGATTAGCTCGTATTCGGCGACGCCAAATATACGGCAAACCACCATCACCAAAATGACACTAATAATCGACACCGCAGCGTATTCCGCTTGCCTGAGTATCAACGCCATGGTTCCTCCGGCCGCCGACATCGCGCACAAAAGAGCAACCCACATCAGGCTCACTCGCGGACTGTAACCTCGTTTCATCAGCGTGTGATGCAAGTGTCCGCGGTCAACGGCGAAGATGCTTCGCCCGGTTAGCCTCCGGCGAATTATCGCTGCGCCGGTGTCGATGAAGGGAATTGATAGCAACGCGATCGGAGCGAGAAAAGCATAAAAAGAATTCTGTTTGAAGGTGCAGCGGATCGCCAGTGCGCTCAGAAGAAAACCAATCAACATGCTTCCTGTGTCGCCAAGGTAAACTTTCGCAGGAGGGAAATTGAATTTCAGAAATCCCACCAAAGCGCCCGCGATCGAAATCGCTACAATGCCGTCAATGATAAGACCCTGGGAGAGCATCATCACG
>CALDEW010000343.1 GCA_937942355.1 uncultured Pirellulaceae bacterium
CCCAAGGATGGGACCGGCCTTTTTAATCAATCGAATGATGGCAACGGAGCAGTCATGTTCATAACGACTCTTACCGCTTTTGTACTCGTATTTTCAGGAATGGTGATCGGCTATTTCTTGTGGAACAACGAAAGCTCCGAAGATGATGCGCTGGTTGACAAGATGCTGCGCCAGACGGAGCAACTAAAAAAGACGCTCACTACCGCCCAAACTTCCTACAGCGCGCTCGACGATCGCTTCACACGCCAACGCGGCCAATTGAACGTCCTGCAAAAGTTGTGCGACGACTGGTCGGCCAGTCGTGAAGAAGCCGACCGCGAGCGCATCGAATTGGAAGTCAAATTCAACGAACGGAGCCAGCGCTGCGACCAGTTGACGGCTGAACTCCAGTCGCTCAAAGAGAAATCTCTGAAGCTTGAAGACACGCTCCATGACAATGCTCAATCTCAGCTGTCAAAATTGACCGATGTCGAAGGTAATTGGCAGAAAAAATTCTCCAAATCAGAATCTTTGATGTTGCAGTTTCAGTCGGATGCCAAAACTCTCAAATCCGAAAAAGAAGCCACGCTCGAAAAGCTCCAACGCGCTGAATCAAAGGTCGCCCAACTCGAAGCCGAACTCAAAGCGAATTCGACGAAAATCGAAACGGCTCAGGGCAGCGTAACCGGATTGAAGAAAGAACATGTTTCGTTGGAAACCGCGCTTAAACAAACCCGGGGGCAACTGAAAAAATCCGAAATGCAGTTGGCTGCACAACGTTCGGAGAAGGAAAGCCTAAAAGAATCGCTGACCTCCTCTCAAAACCAGTGTGCTCGCCTGCAAGGCCAGATTGAAGCACTTCAGGATGAGATCGCAGAGAACACAACCTACAAACAGAAATCGGAATCACTGGTTCTGTCATTGGGCAACGCCAACGGTCAATTGGAAAAAGTGCTTGCCCAACGCGACGCTGCGTTGACTTCGCATTCGACCGCTCAAACGGTCGCCAAAGGTCTGCAGACGCGTATCGACAACCAGGAACAAACTATTCACAACTTGCGAAAATCCCAAGACGACGCTTTGGAGAACTTAAAGCACGAGTTAAAAGTTCGCAGCGAAATCGAAACAAAATTTGACGCACGATTGAAAGAGCTGCGAGACCAAATTGACAAAAAGGACGCTCAGAAAACAGAGCTGGTTAACGAATTGCGTGACCAACTGAAAAATTCCAAGGCCGAGATTGTCAAACTGCAACAGCAGAACGAAACGGTCACCAAGGCTCAACAGCAAGACTTTGATGCCGAACTCGAAATGCTGCACGAAGTTGCTGAAACGGAGTTATTGGACCTAAAAAAACAGTTGGATACCGCAAACGCTCAATTCGAAAAGACAAAACAAAAGCACGCCAGCGAAATGCAATCTCTTCAACAAACGCTCAGTCAGCGTGAGATTGAGGTCCAGTCGTTTGCCGTCGTCCAGCAAGAGCTGTCGGAAAAAGAGCTGCAACTGAGCCAACTGGCGTCTTCGATTGACGAAAAGTCAAAAGACTACAGCAAAACGATTCTCAAACTGAGCACCCAGCGCGAGCAGCTACAGGCTGACCTAGAGACCACACGCGAGCAAATGAAAGCTCAACTGAAACAAGACAGCGAAACAATTGGCCTGCTGCAGGGCGAACGAAACGAGCTTCGCACGGAAGTCGAAGAGCTGAATTCAAAAATTGGAGAACTGCAAAGCTCCTTGGTACTATTGGAAAAATCCAGCCATCAATATGAAGCTGATTCGAAGTTGATCGAAACGTCACTCATTCGCATGAAAGAATTAGAAAAAGCGTTAGAGAAGAAAGACAATGCTCTCAAACATCTTCAAGCTGAATCGAATGAGCTTTCACGTCTAAGAGACGAACATGCGGCGACCCTGCGACGACAAGCGGAATTGCAGGCTCGTTTGGATTCGATGATGGCTGAACATCTGAGTACGTCCAGCCGCCATGAAGATCGCGAACAAGAGGTTTTCCGACTTCAGCAAAAATTACTGCAAAGCGAAGCTACAATCTCTCAACTGCGAACTCAACGAACCGAAATGCTGAACGAAATGGCAGCTCAGCGGGGCGACTTCGAGAACGCGGCCGTGATCTCTTTCTCGCAGGCGATGAAGGAACGGAGTGAGGCGCGATTCAATCCAGAATATGGTGGCATCGTACGCATGGATTCTACCCGTGGCCTCGTGTTCACCGAAGCTCCGGAATCGAAAGACGATTTGAAGCTAATTTCTGGAATTGCGACGGTCCTGGAAAGTCGCCTGAACGAGTTTGGGATTTACACCTTTAAACAAATCATGGAGTGGAAACCAAACGAGATCGAAGAGTTTTCACGATTACTGACTTTCAAAGAACGAATCGAACGAGACGACTGGCAGGGCCAAGCGCGCTTCTTCTACAACAAGAAGAAAAAGGGAACGTTGCAGGCAGCCTAGCGGACTGGCCGGCGGTAAGCCTGTCGAACATATCTTTGAGAACAAGACGCATGGATTGCCTCCATGCGTCTTTTTACGTTCCATGGAGCACCAAAGCAAAATGTCCTAGTGGGAAATGGCCCTATTAATCACAGCCCAAATATAGACTTACGCCGCTTCCTCAGCCCTTCCCACGGCGGACCGGGGCTTCACTTCCCCCACTTTTTGCTGCTTTGAAGCGTCTGCGATTCCACAAAAATTTGCTTACCACCACCCCCACAAATCGCCAGATTGGAGTATCCTGAAAGTCCAGAGATACTTACGCTGATCAGGAACTTTCTCAATGTTTAATCGCTGTTGGACTTATTCAATATTCTGTAGCATCGTCGGCATGGCTTTCGCCTCGGTCGGTTCAGGTTTCGCAAACGCTCAGTTGGAAACCGGATGGAAAGCGCACGATCTGAGCAGACCTCTACCTCAGATCGCGACGCCCGCCGATGAAGATCTATCGGTCAAGCCC
>CALDEW010000344.1 GCA_937942355.1 uncultured Pirellulaceae bacterium
GGCCACTGTGGAAATGCTGGCGGCGGGCGCGGTGGATCGCCGGAGCATCGCCCGATGCGTGGGCATCACGCCTGAGACGCTGCGGAAGTACTACGACGAAGAACTGGCCAAATAGTTTCATCTATTTTTTTTGAAAGCCAATTTCAAACAAAAATGGCCCTGCAAACAGAGAGGCTTTGACTCTTCCCGGCGGATTGGGTGTTAGCCGCGGGTGGCGTTGTCATTACTAGAATCATCGGGAAAACGTTAATCAACGAACCAGCGGCTAGCGCCCTGCCGCTAACATTGCGAATCTCAGCCTTGGGTTGCAGAGCCTTTACCAGACGCGTCAGGGAAACGTAAATCGACGAAGCGGACGAGCTACTTTTTGATCGCCGTCATATCTTCGTCAAGCTGCTCATCGACGATGCCGATCGCACCGCGGCCGTTGGAGTCGATCCGATTTTTGGCGTCTCTGAGAATTGCCGGCACGTCCGCGTCCCAGAACGTGAGCTTTTCGGCTTTGGTTTCGGGCGTCTTATAAGGACGAACCAAACGCATGCCGGCGCCCAGCCCTTCTTCGCCGGTGTACCACCAAGGGCTTTTGGGATAGTTGGGATCCTCTTCCTTCCAAAGCTTGGCGTCGGAGGGAAGTCGCGCTGTGCTGTTGCAAAGATCGGCTTCGGAATAGAACGACCCGCCACGCAACACACGTGGGTAGACCTTTGTCGATTTTTGAAATGACTCTCGTACCGTCAGCGCCTTCGGTTTCCCAGCGATCGCTTCGTAGCCGTTTTCGGTATAAGCATCCAACACCCATTCCGATACATTGCCATACATATCATAAAGCCCCCAAGGATTGGGCTTCAATTCACCGCAAACATGACGGTACTCGTCCGAGACATCGTAGAACCACGCGTGTTCCTCGAGCTGATCGTCATCGTCGCCGAAGTAGTATTTTGTCGTCGTCCCCGCGCGGCACGCGTACTCCCATTCTGCTTCATACGGCAACCGATAAAAGTGCCCGGATAACAGGCTTAGCCATTTTGTGTATTGCTTGGCCGCGAACTGAGTCATGCTGGCGGCGGGTTGATCGGACTCCTCGCCCGCCTCGTACGTGATATCCGGTTCGTAAAGCGCCGAAGGGGCCGTCACCGCGTCGACCTCGTCCTCGGTGGTGACCTTTCGCAAACCCGTTTTTGCCATCTTCTTAAACGCGGTGTCCATGGCCATGTAGGCTTGGTACTGTTCCCAATTGACTTCGTACTTCCCCATCCAAAATGGTTCCACGCTGACTTCGACCTGCGGCGTTACGTTGTCGCCCGCGTCGCCATCGGCTGACCCCATTTTAAAAGTACCGCCCGCGATGGGTATCATTTCGATTTCGATTTTCGTACCCGGAATCGTCATCGAATAAGGCACCATGAATTTTCCGTCGACTTCAACCGCAGGACCATCCGCCGGTTTTTGGTCGACGATTCCCAGAACTTCTGATGCCGCAGACGATTGAGCCACCGCCGGCGCAGAAGAAAACGACACGATACAAACCGCGGCGATCGCTACCGCAGCAATAATTGTGAAAGTTGGCAATTTTGAATTTTTGAACATAAATATATCCGGCTCATTTGGGGTAGGAACAGCATTAGTTTAAACCGCGAGCAGGACTTTTGTTCTGTTTTAAAAGGGTTAGATTATAAAAAAAACAGTGTTCTAAGTGCCCCGCGGACCATCAAACATGTTTCGATGGATACCGTTGAAAAGAAATCCCCAACGCCTGAGCAAGAAAGAATCATTGTATGGCTGAAACCAGCGGCTCGCATCGCCGAACTCTTTCGTTTGAAACCATCGACGAAGTCATCGAAGATGTTAATCGAATACAATCCGCCGATACCCACGGAACACTATCGGTCTGCGGTCAGTGGACCGCAGGTGAGATTCTAACCCATCTGTCGGCTTGGATAGAGTACGGTTACGAGGGTTATCCCATGGCCGCTGCCCCTTGGATCGTTCGCCAAGGGATGAAGTTTTATCTGAGGTCGATTCTGAAAAACGGTATGCAGCCCGGTGGCAAGATTCCTGGTGTGGAAGGAGGCACGACTGGACAGATGAAAGTTGCTACCGAAACTGCGTGCCAGAGATACTTGGTCGCCTTAAACCGTCTGGCCAGTAGTGAACCGGTGAAGTATCCCAGTCCTGGGTTTGGTGACCTGAGTAACGAAAAACGCGTGAAACTTAATTTAAGGCACGCCGAATTACATCTTAGCTTCATCCATTTCAAACCAGCTTAGTCAATGAGCCGCTGCCTCTCGAGTTCACCCAGCTTCACCCAACATAAGAACCGGCAGGGGGCTGACGTAAAGGAAGTGGAATTTGCTATAATCCGCGGCAACTAAATAACACACGTTGGAGAATTGATCCGCTATGGCTGAACAAGAGAAGAAGCGTCGCGCAATCCAAGTCGACGAATCAAAAACGCAAACCTGTTACGCCAATTTTTGCCGCGTGACCGGATCACCGGAAGAACTGATTATTGACTTCGGCATGAATTCGCAGCCCATGAACTCGACCGAACTGCCGGTGGCGATCAATCAAAAGATCGTTCTCAACTTCTTCACAGCCAAGCGTTTGCTTCAGGCTTTGCACGTTTCGGTACAACGGCACGAATCGGTGTTCGGACCGATTGAAACAGACATCCAAAAACGAATGGCTCCCAAACCGGAAGCTGATACCGAATAGAGCATTGTCGGCAGTGCACTATCCAAACGTAAACAACAACCCATTTTTAATTTTTGAGTATCCCGAGACAAACTATGGCTAAGAAGAGCATTGATAACGTTGACGTTAGTGGAAAAAAAGTCTTGATGCGAGTGGATTTTAACGTTCCGCTCGATGACGACTTGAACATCACCGACGATCGACGGATTGAAATGGCATTGCCAAGCATTAAATCCGTCATTGATCGTGGCGGAAAATTGATCCTTATGAGTCATCTGGGACGCCCCAAGGGTGAAGCGTCTAAAAAGTACAGTCTCGCCCCGGCCGCGAAACGATTGGGAGAGATACTTGGTTCTCCGGTTCATTTTGCTGAAGACACCGTTGGCCCGGATGCGAGTTCGAAGATCGAAGCGCTGGTCGATGGCGAAGTCGTCGTGCTCGAGAACTTGCGTTTTGACGCTCGTGAAAAATCTGGCGACGAAGCCTTCTCGGCTCAACTGGCTGAATTTGCGGACATCTATTGCAACAACGCGTTCGGAACGTGTCACCGTGAACACGCTTCGATGTACGGCGTCCCAACGGCGATGGGCGGAAAACCCAAAGTCGTCGGCAGCTTGGTTGAAAAAGAGATCAAGTATCTATCCGGCGTTATCAGCAGCCCCGAACGTCCGTTTGTGGCGATCCTCGGCGGAGCCAAGGTCTCGGACAAGATTAAGGTGATCGACAATCTGCTGGGCGTTTGCGACAAGATTCTTATCGGCGGGGCGATGGCGTACACCTTTTCATTAGCCCAAGGTGGCAAAGTCGGCGACAGCTTGGTCGAACCAGACAAAGTTGATTTGGCCAAAGAGCTGATGGCCAAAGGCGGTGATAAACTTGTTCTGCCGGTCGACACGCATTGCGGCGATGCATTCAACTCTGACTGTAACAAGCAGGTCGTCAAGGCTGGCGAAATTGCAGATGGATTCGAAGGTTTGGACATTGGTCCTGAATCGGCGAAGTTGTTCGCCTCGATTATTGCCGACGCCAAGACGATTGTTTGGAACGGTCCGATGGGTGTTTTTGAGATGTCACCATTTGACGAAGGCACCAAGGCGGTGGCCCAAGCAATCGCCGATGGCAGCTCAACCAGTATCATCGGTGGCGGCGATAGTGCTGCCGCGGTGGCTCAGCTGGGTTTTGAAGACGACGTGACTCACGTCAGCACCGGCGGCGGTGCCAGTCTTTCGATGCTCGAGGGCAACAAGTTTGCTGCTGTTGAAGTTCTGGACGAAGCGTAAGGCACGCGGTGTGCGGTCGCATCGATCCGGCCGCGAAGCGATACAAACACAAGCCCGATAGCGTAAACGCATGAACCGAAATACGGCAGGAATTCACTTGCAAGTGCTGCGGGGCTTTTACTTTGGATTAAGTCTTTGGATTAAGTGAGTGTTTAGCAGTCTAAAGTGGATCGAAAATATTCCAAAGCGGCACTGAGGTACCGCACTCCAAATAGCAATATATGGAGTGCGGTGGCACGGCACCGCTTTAAGATATTTGGAATCTGGCGGGTGGCTTTGGGATTGTTAATTCGTCATCTCGCCCAACCAACCTCCGTCCGCTGATTTACTAATTGTTGAGTAAAAACCTATCAAACGCCGACGTTGATTTGTTGGCCTCGCAGACATGCCGCCAGATCTTTCAGCCACGGCAAGATGATGTTGATCGGCGAAGCGTTGTATCCCACTTGGCCCTGCATCAAAACGGTGCGCTCGATTGCGACCGCAACCGCCTCGGCTTTGGCCTGCGGGTCTTCTGGCAATCGACCGAGCGCGTTGTGCACCTCGGTATCGGTCGAGTGCTTGGCCAGACCGTCCGAAATCGCCGTGTGCATCACCGCTTCGAAGAAATGAATCGCAAAATCGCCGACCATTCGCAAGCGGGCGCGCCGCATGGATGTGTCTTTGCCTACGGATTCAACAAAGCCCAAGATGTCTTTTCCGAAATTGTCGCGGCCGGGGTCCAAAGACGCCAGCGCCGTCCTCAAGGTCGAGCGAAACTGGAAAACCTCTTCATCGGAAAGCTCAATCGCACGAGCCACACTGCCACCGGAAGCCGCAGCAAGCTCCTCAATCGACGTCGTCGTTTCGAGCTCTAATCCCTGGAGCACGGTAGCGACATGCTGTTCGGTCAACGGTTCAAAACGAACAATCTGACTGCGCGACACGATCGTTGATAGTTGCTTTTGTTCGCTGGATCCTAACAGAATCAGCAGTGATTTTGGCGGCGGTTCTTCCAAAGTCTTCAAAAGCGAATTGGCTCCCTCGATGTTCAAAAAATCCGCGTCGTCGATGATGGCGATTTTTCGACCACCGCGATAGGGCTTCAATCCAATGTCGTGGCACAGTCCGCGTTGTCGTCTGTGTTCAGCGTCGCCGATAAAGGCCTCCAAAGGAATAAACGCCTTGTCGGCCGGTTTTGAGATGAGAATCAAATCCGGATGCGTCTGCGCGATGACTTGCTGGCAAGCGGAACATGTTTCGCAGGGCATCAAAGGCTCCGAAACGTTTTCGCAAAGCAGCGCCTGGGCGAGCATCAAGGCGAAGGCGCGTTTACCGATGCCGTCAGGTCCCACGAAGAGATAGGTGCTTGCCAAACGATTGCTTTGAAGCGTTCTTTTAAATCGCTCCAACGGTGCGTCATGGTTGAGGATGTCTGTCCAAGGCATGTTGTAGGTGCTTATTTAAAGAACAGGGGTAAACGAAGGAAAAGTTAGTTGATGATCTCTTTGGCAATTGACTCAATCGAGGCAGCGATCTGGTCTACCGTCTGGGTCGCATCGATAACGGTACACTTGTCGCACGATTTTGCTTCCGCCAAGAACCCCGCGCGAACGGCTGAAAAATAGTCAACGCCGCGTGATTCCATCCGGTCGCGCGTATCACCGAGTCGTTCCATCGCCACATCAACAGGGATGTCGAGGACGAAAGTATGGTCGGGCTGAAGACCATCGGTCGCAAAAGCGTTTACGGCGCGGATATCTTCAGGGTTGAGCTTTCCAGCGTGGCCTTGATAGACAATCGTCGACATCACGAACCGATCGAGGATAACGAACTTCCCTTGAGCAAGAGCCGGTTTCACGATTTCTTGGACCAGTTGAGTACGCGCGGTGCTGAACAACATCATCTCACTACGCATGTCGATCGGCATGTCTCCCTTACTCAAAAGGAGATCCCTGAGGGCTTCTCCCAATTGCGTGCTGCCGGGGTCTTTGCAGACGATGGTTTCGTTTTTCGCCGCTAGAGCCGCATGGAGCCGGCTGATCTGAGTGGACTTGCCTCCCCCATCAATGCCATCAAAAACAAAAAACATTCAAAGTCCCAAGGTCCTAGAGGGTTCGTCGAAAACGTGAATCGCGGATTATTAGTAGCGAACTAGTTTTTGCACCAAAACCGCAAGCGGCCAAGCACACCAACGGCTGGATATATAAACGGCTGTATTGTGTCCATTTTGGCGACTTTTGCCAGAGAGGAGGCCTTCGCAGTGCGCTTCCCCGAGAAAAGGTTGAACAAGTCGCCGATCGTTGCGTATCACTGGCGGCGGAAAATCGTTCGAAGGAGGAATCGGCTGAGTCCTTCGTCAGGTTCGCCAAAATCATCACAAACGCTAACGCCGCTACAGTTTAACGCTACTGTCGAATAAATCGGTCAATAACTCCAGTAATGTCTAAAGTTTCCAGATTCACCAGTTTCGATTGCCCTCAAAATCCGACGTGTGTTTTTTGAAACGTTAGAAATTTCTATCGTTTTACCTTTCACGATCCTTATTAAGGCTTACCTTTTCACGGAGCAAAGTGTTCTCCAATAAATTATTTTGCGTTGGAAACATTTTGCTAATCCCTACAAGTGATTTTTAAGAATGAGTTTCAAGTCTATCCTTGGAGCGAGAAACAAATGTTACGTACAAAACTACTTATCCTTACCGTTGTTGCTTTGACGACTCAGTTGTCGATGGTTTCCGAAGCTCAGGCTGGTCCACTGTTGGATTGGTTGCAAGGCATTCGTCGGAACTGTGCGAGACCGGCACTTCCCCAGTACGGTTACACAGCACCAGCCGCGACAGCGTCTGCTGCACAGCCCCACAACGTTGCGAACCTGCAGCCTGGCCAATGTCTTAAGACTTGTCAGCAGACTTGCAGCCGTACGGTTGTGAACTATGTGCCTTACACGGCGTACCGCACCAATTGGAACCGTGTTCCAGTGACGCAGTACCGCCCCGTTACTTCCAGCGATCCGTGCACCGGTTGCACAATGACCTGCATGAAGCCGTGCACAACCTACACGTACCAGATGCAGCGTGTGCCTTATACGACTTACCGACCTGTTTATCGCCAGGAAAGCTATAAGGTTCCAGTGACGACATTGGTCAATGACTGCAACACTTGCAACACGGGTTGTAACACTTGTGGGACAGGCAACGTTGCTGGGCTGCAAAATTTCGCTCCCCAACAGCCAACCTACTCTCCGCCGGTTTACTCGCCCGGTACCAGCGGAGCGCTTCCTGCGGATACCGTACCAACCTTGGCACCGTCTGCGGGATCGTCGACGCGTACAACGGTTCCTTCGGGATCACTTTCGACTGATGCGAGCTATGAACTGCAGTCCGCTTATCAAAGCACGCCGGCTTACTCGGTACAGCCGCAAAGCCCGATCAACATGTCGCCTCATACGGCGGCACGTGTTCCGGATGTAAATTCGGCGACTCGTGGCGTCCGTCCTGAGGCCAGCCAACGTCCGTTTTTGGATCGTTTGCAAAATCAGGGCAGCAACAAAGGCTACTCGAGTAAGCTTAAGCAGGCCAAGGCGACTCCGGCTCCGATCAAGCCAAAGACGCAAATGACATCGCTGCATCGGCGTTGGAGTTACTCGCCAGTTCGACTTGCGAGCAATCGTTCTGGTGCCAATGTGGCATCGTCGTTCTCGTCGGTTGAGACACGCGAGCAGATCAACCGTGCTTGGGACGACGTTAAGTAAAACTGCGAAGTCAAATAACAATCAGATTGACTTCATCAGCGTTCAACGGCTGATGAGTTAACAAAAAAAAGCGATCCAGAAATGGATCGCTTTTTTCGTTTGTACGTGAAATGAAACCTACACCAGATCTCTAGCGCCGGCGTCGCAGTCCAAGGACGCCGAAACCACCCAGCAACAGGCATAAAGCAGACGGCTCTGGAGCTGAAGTGACGGAGGTCGCGTCGATCTGCACGTTGTCCAAACGGTGGATGTGGGAATTATCATCAGGCCCAAGCCCACCGCCAAATGTTTGATCGGAAAAGGACAGACGGATATTTACCACGTCGTTTTGGCTCAAAGTTCCAAGATCGCCGAGCAGATCGTAAGTGACAACATTGCTTCTAGGCGTGGCCAGTGGCGTGTTGTTGTTGGCCGGATTTTGGAGTCGCAGCACATCATTTCCACTGACAACATTCGTCAGAAGATTGAAGCCGCTGCTGCCATTTGCTCCGATCACTTCCGCGTGGGCGCGAACGGAATAGGCGTAGTCGGTGTCAATTTCGGAATCGTTAACCGCACCTTCAGTGGCCCAATAGTTGAAACTGAGCGTATCAAGATTTAGCTGGCTTTCATCGACCTGTATCGAGAATTCATGATACGCGGCCGAGGACGCGACAATATTGTGGTTATCCAGCGTTACCGAGCTTTGAACGTAAAAATTTCCATCAATTGGAGGCGTCGCATTGCCGTTGCTCGGTACAATGCCGGATCGGTGGGGGGTGCTGGTGCCTCCGATGGCAATGGAACGCGTGTTGTAAATGCCATTGTTTGTTGAGGAAGTGTTGATGACCGAAGCTGTCTGATCACCAGCGAGTGGTTGAGGGGCAATTTCGGTATTCGCATCGTAGAGGGCAACAATTTCCGCGTTGGCGTTTGTCGCTGTTAGTAGGAATGCGAAGAGCAGAACGATAGTCGAGAAGTTTTTGTAGGTCATATCCGTTACCTCGGGGGGGAAAATCCATTTCGCGGCGAATTATGCAGAGGTGACCTACTTACGCCAATAGCAGTAAAACAACTTTTTGAAGATCTAAATTTTGAAGCGGCACCTAAATCGTTCGGACAAAATTTCTATTGATGTTGCAAGTTCTTCAAAAGACTTGAGATAGAAACCAATAACAAACAAACCGTTAGGAAGTTTTGAATTTGAAAAGCTATTCAAACTTTTTTTGCATCCATTT
>CALDEW010000345.1 GCA_937942355.1 uncultured Pirellulaceae bacterium
CCGCCAGGATGGATTGTCATCTGGAGAGGCTGGGCTAAACTTCAGAATATGATGCTCGGATATCAAGCGGCGAAGACAAAAAGATGTGGTAAAACCTAAGGTGGGAACCGGCCCTACAAACTTTTATCCAACGGTTTCGACGATCAGCTTTTGTGCATCGACGGGTGAATCGGAAATCGACACCGAAGCACTGATTAGTTCGCGGGCGTATTCTTTAGCGGATGATTCGCAGAACAGTTTTCCAATGGCTTGTCCGGCTTCGACCTTGTCACCGATACGGACCAAGAATTCGACGCCCGAAGCGTGGTTGATCGGATCGCCCATCTTCTTCCGGCCGCCGCCCATTTCAATGACGGCCAAACCGATGCGCTGAGTGTTGATCTTGGACACGTATCCCGACTGATCGGCGACGATGTCCGATGCTGTCTCTCGATCCCGAACCGCATCCAGATCGCCGTGGTGACTTTTGACCATCTCGCCCAGGCGCTTGAGCCCATCACCGGAATCAATTTTGTCCTGAAGAGCCGCCTTGGCCGAGTCGAAATTTGACTCAGCGCCGGCCAGCACCAGCACTTCAGCGCCCAAGGCCAACGTCAATTCGACGACATCTTTTGGGCCTTCGCCCTTGAGCACGTCGACGCTTTCGTCTACTTCGACGGCGTTACCAATCATGCGGCCCAAAGGCTGGTTCATATCGGTGATGATGGCCTTGGTTTTTGCTCCCAGTTGATTGCCGACCTCGACCAGCGATTTTGCCAAAGCGCGGGCCTCGTCGAGTGTCTGCATGAAAGCGCCACTGCCCCACTTCACATCCAGAATCAATGCGTCGATGCCTTCGGCGATTTTTTTGGAGAGGATGCTGGCGGTGATCAGCGGGATCGAAGGCACGGTGCCGGTGACGTCGCGTAGCGCGTACAGCTTGCGATCGGCGGGCGCAATTTTTTCCGACGCCGAAGCGATCGAGCAACCGTTCCAATTGATCACGCTGGCGAATTCGTCCACCGAAAGGTCCGTGCGGTAGCCGGGAATCGATTCCAGTTTGTCCAACGTGCCGCCGGTCGCTCCTAAGCCTCGGCCGGAGATCATTGGCACTTCAACATCGCAGCATGCCAACAGCGGAGCCAAAGGAATCGAGATTTTGTCGCCGATTCCGCCTGTGGAATGTTTATCGACCGATGGTTTTTTGCCAGACCATTTCAAGGTTTGCCCGGACTCGATCATGGACTTGGTCAGGCAAGTGGTTTCTTCAAGGGTCATGCCTTGAAAGAAAACGGCCATCGCGAAAGCTGACATTTGATAGTCGGGAACGTCGCCGGCGGTGAATCCTTCGATAAGCGTCTGGATGTCCTTTTCGTCCAGCGTTTGCCCGTCTCTTTTTTGGGCGATCAAATCGGCAACGTTCATAGATGGCCTTAAATTGCTTGGATTGTATTAGCTTCGAAAACATCTTACCGCAGGATAGCTGGGATAATACCCCGTGATAGAAATTGACGAATTGTCATTTTTTTGGCGATTTTACCTCATGTGTCGATTTGTCTCTGTAAATTTTATTGACGTCGTGTCATTATTTTGGTTATGGAAGCAACCAAAACAACGAAAAAGCGTCAAATCGAACTGCGAGAGGCCCGTCTGTTAGAGAAGGCAGGAGAAATTTTGCTCAACGAAGGGCTGGCCGAACTGACCATGGAGCGGCTGGCGGAGGAGCTCGAAACTGCCAAGGGAACGATCTACAACCACTTCCCCAACCGCGAAGAAGTTTTGCTAACGCTGGCGGTCAAGGCGATCAACAAACGCTTAGCGCTCTTTGACACCGCGTCAATGAGTCAGGGCAATCCCAAGGAACGCATGTTGGCGGTGAATGTGGCGTGCGAGATTTATGTGGTGCACTACCCGCAATATTTCATGGTCGAAAACATCGTCCGCCATTCGGCGATTTGGGATCGCGGTTCGGAGGACAGACGCAATCTTTTGAAATCCGAAGAAGGCCGTTGCATGACGCTGGTGTCGGGGATCGTGCGGGCCGCGATTGCCAGTGGCGATTTAAAATTGCCCGCAGGAATTTCGCCCGAGGAGATGGCGTTGTCGATGTGGTCGCTGACCTATGGCAGCTACCTGATCAACATCACCAGTCCATCGCTGAAGGATATCGGCATCCATGATGTCTACCGCGCCGTTCGGGTCGGATGCTGTAAGACGGTTGATGGTTACGGTTGGAAGCCGCTTTGGACCGAAGAAGAGCACGCGCAGAAGTTCACAAAAATTCGCGAGACTGTTTTCCCTGATGAAAAGGGGCTGAGCCATGAATAAGAAATCAGATTCGAAATCAGATTCAAAATCGACTGGCCGTTTTTCGATGGGCGCAATCCTATTAAGCGCGCTGCTATTGGGTGCCGTCGCAGTTGCGGGAACCTACTTCGCAACATCCTATGCCGATCAGGGCGATCGGCCGTCAGACCTGCCTACTGCCGACATCGTATTGCAACAGGTGGGTGTGATGAAGCTGATCTCACAGCAAGATGCTTTCACGCCGCTGCGTTATACGGCCACGGTGGTGGCGCGTCGAAAAAGCCAATTGTCATTTCAAGCGTCTGAACGCGTGGACGAACTTTTGGTCGACGAAGGCGATCGCGTCGAGCAAGGTCAACTGTTGGCGCGTCAAGACGATACGGCGATCGAGGCGCTGCATAACGCGGCGGTGGCGCGGCAGAAGCAAGCCGCTGCGGTTTTGGCCGAACTGAAATCGGGCCCTCGACGTGAGACGATCGAGGTGGCTCGCGCTGAACTGAATCGGCTGTTGGCGCAACGTGATTTGACCAAGACGACCTTGAAACGGCAAAAACGGCTGCAGCAGACGCGCGCCGGTTCGCGGCAGGAGTACGACATCGCTGCCTCCGAAGACGAAGCGATGCAAGCCGCGATTGGATCGGCAAAGCAGCGTTTGAAGGAACTCGAAACAGGGACGCGGCAAGAGAAAATCGATGCTCAACAAGCCGC
>CALDEW010000346.1 GCA_937942355.1 uncultured Pirellulaceae bacterium
CGCTCTGTTGGCTGCTTAGGTCACGGTTTTACGCGGAAAGCGTGTGTTTGGAAGACGTCAGGAAATCGCGCGACATCAGCCCTGAGCTGAATCGCCCACTCTACTTTGTTGTGTCGGTCGGCAAACGTGTGCATTGTGTCCACGGGAATCGAAACGGTGGCGCTTCCAAAAGAGATCGCTTGGGTTTCGGTTGTGTCAGCGATCGGGATAAGCCCGAATTCCGAGGTGGCGGTTACTGTGTCGGTGCCCTGTTGGTACTCTGCCGATTCAGTACCTACGGCGACGATTCTCAAACGATTGATTCGATTTGGATTGCCTTTGATCTCCCAAGCAACATCGACTCCGCTGCCGCGAGCGACTGCACCTGTACTCATGGCAATTTCAAAAACAGGGTTGAACAGGCCCAAAAATGCTTTCACAACACCGAGGATGATCAGAAGGCCGACAATTAAGAACGGGATCATGAATAGAAGCATGAAGATGGAGAAAAAGTCGAGATTGAAGTTGGCGAAAGTTTGCCAGACAAACACACTGACGATTCCGTTCCAGAATAGCGCAATAAAGATCATCCCCGTAAGCGTCCCGACTCGCGTCATTTTCGGTTTCAGACGTTGCGGCACGTCCCACTTTTGGTCCTCAAGGTCTTCTGGGAATAGCCCCGTCGAATTACTGTCGATCGGTTTCAGACTATTTACGGCTTCAAACCCGCCCTGAGGGCTCATGGTTCTCGTAAGCTTTTTTCGGCGCCCCATCGACACGGAAAAACCAAACGCGACGACTGCTCCAAGCACAGAAAAAATCAGGCCCATCAACATCTCAAGCCAAGGCGTCAAAAATTCCCTGTTTAGCACCGCGTTTTC
This sequence comes from uncultured Pirellulaceae bacterium, assembly GCA_937942355.1. GTDB lineage: Bacteria > Planctomycetota > Planctomycetia > Pirellulales > Pirellulaceae > Mariniblastus. Next base: position 861 of record CALDEW010000346.1, read on the forward strand.
TGGGGCGTCAGGATCTACGTAGCAAACAGTCTCTTTCCCTGCCGGCAGAAGACGAACAATCTCTTTACACTTCTTTCTGGACCTTTTTGTTGTGTTGAAGTCGTATTGATCAGAGACAAATTTTTGCTGGTTGACTTCGTAAGCGAACTCAGCTTCCACAGAATACGAATTAGAATCATCACCTCGATGAACTTCGACCGCGCTGGAAACAATCGTGCACGGAACTTCCAGCCAATCCGATGATGCGCGGCAGTTCAGCCATGGGATAATCGCAAAACCAATGAGCATCCCCATGCCCGCACAAAAGAAAATTAGCGCAATAACGACGACGCAGCCAGTTTGCCCAACAGAGTTTTTAGTTTCGGATATGGGTTTCGCGTTCATCCTCTTGCTCCGGCCTGGGATCTTGCCGCTCCCTTAACTATTACCGCTTCCTGACGCCTTGTGCATTTTGCCGTCAGGATGACAACCGGGAAGATCTTCTGCGTAGAACTCGTTCAGCGCCGCCCGCCACTGATCCATGTTTTTGACCTTCACAAACGCCGATCGCACTCCCTTAAAATCGGGATGCAGGACCGCATACTTGATGCCAAATTTTCTCATTAACTGGCCAACGCGATCGGGCCCATACAATTCCTCGGCCAAACGGTAGTGCTCCAGCAGCACTTCCTTCTGCTCAAACAGAGAAGGAGGGTCCGGCAGTGGCTTGCCCGCAGCCAAGGCGCGTGTTTGGTTGAAGATCCACGGGTTGCCGATCGCACCTCGGGCCACGGTCACCCCGTCGACGCCGGTTTGCTGGATCATGTCCAGACAATCCTGAGCTGTAAAGAGATCGCCACTGCCCAGTAATACCCGGTCACCGATGTATTGTTTCACTTCTTTAAGAAATTCCCAGCGCGACGGCCCGATGTATCGCTGCTCAACAGTACGTCCGTGAACGGTAATGGCATCAACACCAATCTCGAAGGCACCATCGACAATTTTGAAGAAGTTATCTCGGCTTTCCTGCGAATCATCGATGCCTCGTCGCATCTTGACCGAAACCGGGATCTCCGACGGCACGTTGTCGCGCGTTAGACGAATGATCTCCAGCGCCGTCTCAGGTTGGCTTAAGTGAAATCCGCCTCGGCAGCGGCCCAGCACTTTCTTCACGGGGCAGCCGAAGTTGATATCAATAATGTCGAAACCGGCGTTGACCAATTTCATCGCTCCGGCAGCGAATTGCTCAGGTTCAGCACCCATCAACTGCCCGCCAACGGGGTGTTCTTCGTCGGAGATATGCAGAAAGTGGCTGGTCCTTTTCCGCTCTTTTAGATTGACCAAAAAATGGTCCAGCATCACCTCACAGATCGTATAAGGCGCTCCCAACCGTCGCGCAATCACGCGCATCGGCCAGTCACTGTATCCCGAAAGCGCGGCCTGAACGACGGGAAATCCGATATCGACGTTGCCGATCTTGAGCGATTTTAGAAATGAATTTTCTGGAGAAATTGAAGCTGGAGAAGTGCTCATAACATCCGCATTGTTTCAAAACACGGGCGACGGGTCTATTGAAATGGGAAAATATGCGTCAAAATATCGCCTCAGCGACTGTCCAACATCATAAAGCCAGTCCGATACTATCGGTAGACGGCAAATGCGTTCTTTCGCTGTCAAGTTCGACCTCGCGATAACGTTGCTCGGCTCAACTCCTAATTTTTTTGACCCCTCCGCCAAATGCTGGAACAGCTTTTCCAATTCGCTCAGCAATACTGGCCGCTGTTGACCGGCGGCGCGGTGGCGATTGCCGTGATGATGTTGCTGCGGATGTACTCCGAACCGGCGCGATTGCCGTACGAACCCCGCAAGTCGCTAGTGACACGGTCGGAGTTGCGTTTCTACAAATCGCTTCGAAAAGCCGTGCTCGACGACTGGGAGATTTTCGCAATGGTTAGAATCGCGGATCTGCTGAAGGTCACCGCCAACACGGCAAAACGTCGAACATGGCTGAATAAGATTCTGTCCAAGCACATTGATTTCGTACTCTGCGATCCGAATACGCTCGAGGTAGTGGTGGCGATCGAGCTGGATGACGTTTCGCATGACCGCCCCGAACGCATCGAACGAGACAAGTTTGTCAATCTTGCGTTCGATTCCGCAGAGATTCCCCTGTTGCGAATTCCAGTGGAGACATCCTATAAGGCGCGCGAGATTCGTAGCCTGATTGAAGACGCGTTGGAGTTGTAAAATTACAGGCTCGAAGCGGGAGCGAGCGAATTCAAACGCGCACGAATTTTCACTCGCTGGTGCTTCGGGCTTGTATTTAAAACGACGTTGGGGCGTCAACCTGTGATTCAACGCGGCGTTAAACCACAAACTCCAGCTCGGAAATTCCCTCGACCCACTGTGTCTGGTGAGTGACCACCAAAATGGTGGCTGATTGTTCTGCCAAGGTTCGTTTAATCAGTTCTTTGATCAGCGCTCGTGAGCCGTCGTCCAGCGAGACAAACGGTTCGTCCAAACAGATGATGTCTGGTTTCACTGCCACTGCTCGAGCCATCGCCACGCGTTTTTGCTGGCCTCCAGATAGTTGATGCGGCTTCCGTCTCAGAAGATCAGTCAGTTCAAGTTCCTGAGCGAGCTCTTTGGTCCGCTGGTGCATTTGATGCTTCGTCCAGCCCTGTGCTTTAAGCGCGAAACAAATGTTTCTTTCCACGTTCATGTCGGGGAATAAGACAACGTCCTGCGGCAAGTAACCGATCCCGCGATCAGCCACTGCGATCTGAGAGGCGTCTTGGCCTCTCAACTTTAGCGTTCCGGAGCAGATCGTTTGCAATCCGCAAATAGCTTCAACGATGGATGTCTTTCCTGCTCCAGCGGCACCGGTTATTACGCCACAGGTTGCAGAGGGTATCGCCAACGAGGTCTCGGGTAATCGAAATTCACCACGTTGTAGTGTGACATCAATCAGTTCGATCATCTTCCGCTCCGATCTTGGGCGAAAACCCTGACCAGCAACAGCACGATCGCCGCGATCGCGATCATCAACAAAGAGATCGTCGCGGCGCCAGCCACGTTACCCGAATTTAGCTCAAGGTAGATGCTAACGGGCAGGACTTCCGTACGGCCACGAAAGCTACCCGCGAAAACCAGCACCGGCCCAAACTCGCCAAATGCTCTGGCCCAGGCCAGCGCTGCGGAGGCCAACAATCCTTGCTTGGATGCGGGGATCGTAACCGCGGAGAAGCAATGCCAATTTGTAGCCCCCAACGTTGCCGCGATCTGTTCGGCGCGTCCGGTTTGTTGGTCAAACGTTGCTTTCATCGTGCGATAGACAAACGCAATACCGACAATCGACTGTGCCAAGATAATCGCAGGAACCTCAAACGCGATCTGCAACCAATCATCTAAAGCCACCAACGGCGTTTGGCGAAAAAGAATCAAGAGGCTCATCCCGATAACCAGCGGCGGAAGGAAAACTGGAAGGTCCATCAGTAAATCGATGGCGCGACGACCGAAGAACTGGTGTCGCGAAACCAAGTGGGCGATCCCGGTTCCGACCCACAGGCTGATCACCGTGCTCAGCAAACTCGTGCCAATCGACAGCCAGATTGCTTGGCGGATCTCGGTTTTCTGCAGTGTTTCCCAAACGCCGCCTTGACTTGAACCCGCAACCCACGCACAACCGCAAACCATCATCAATAGAACTACTGAAAACATGGTCGCCAAACCTATCAAAACAATCACGAAGCGGCGGTCCGCTTTTGGCGTTCGTTGTTTCGGTTGGATCATTCAGGGCTGCCTTGGGTTGTTTCATCCTTTAGCTTACTCGACATGAACCCGTGTTTAAGGAAAATCCTCTGAGCGTTGGAAGAAGTTAGAAAGTCAACAAGAGCTTCTGCTTGTTCTAACTTCGGGCTGTTTAGTAGGACAGACGCTCCAATCTGCGAAGAATGATCCGACCATCCGGAAGGGACGACGTGCTTCAAATTGCCAAACTGATTGGAAGATGTGTTCCAAGCAATTCCGACGTCGACGATCCCACTGCTAACGTCCGCGGCGACCTGAGACACCGTTTCGCGCGAGACCTTAGCGCGACCAGTCAGCAATTCGAATTTTTCGTC
>CALDEW010000347.1 GCA_937942355.1 uncultured Pirellulaceae bacterium
ATTCGCAGTCTACCGCTCTCTGACTTCATCTTCGTGGTTATCCAACGCCAGCCGATACGATGAAGCAATCCCTGCGGTATCGTCTCCGCTACTTCCTGCATCTGGCAACAACGGATCGTCCTTCTGCCACAGCTTCATTTCAATGTCTTTGCCCTTAGACCAGAGATTTTTGTGGACGAAGAAACGCTGTAGCGTTTGACCGTCATTCAGCTTCAAAGATCCGTTACGTTTGTATTTGGTCCCGGTCAGCAGATACTCATGACGGATCCAAGCCGGTTCGTCCGAATTCCAAACCAGTAAAACCTGAGTCCCCATCCGTTTGGGTTCGAAGTGGCAAGCCGCCAACTCGACTGCTTTACCGAACTCAACAGGACCCAGCGTCGACGCTGCAACGACTTGATCGAGCGACAGAAAATCGTTTCGATTGTTCCTGGACCAGTCCAACAACACCAAGGGAATCGCCACCAGAAAGATCGCAATGTAGACAGGTTTTCCCTTGAAGACCCTGACAACTTGCTCAAAAAACCCGCTTAACCCAGGCCCTATTTTTCTGTCATAACAACTCAGCAATGCGTTCTTCATGGGCATTTCAATCAACAGGAACAGCAGCGCTGAAATACCTATCGCTATCGTAAAACTGCTGCCTACGATCGCCCAGTACGGTAACGCAGACCCCACCCAATACTTGCTGATCAGACTCAAGATCACCAGCCGGTGCACCATGTACAACGCGAAACTGATCTCGCCTAAGAAAATCATTGACCGAGTCGATAAGAATTGCCCCAGCCAGCCATTGGACTGAGCGAAAACGTAGATGCAAAACGCATGGAATGGCATCCCCCCGCAATACACCAACCAGTAGCTCACCTCTCTGCCGAGTCCCAATCCGTGGGACACCCACGCGTAGTAGCCCATCCACTGAAGCAGATAGTATGAAAACCCAGCCAATAACAACGCAACAATTTCTAATACGGTCTGAAGCATGACAGGCCACCGGCCGATCTGCAACAACGATACTTTCCCTACGCGCTTCGACATAAACACATACGCGACCGCCATCCCGGAGACGAACTCAAACAACCTCATCGCAGGGTTAAAGTGAGATACGTAGCGCGTATTGATTGTGCTGGCCCAATCAGGGTTAGCGGCAATTTTGGTTAACGCAAATAGTGCTACAACCGTAAACGCAATCGTTAAAAGATACTTCCACAGAAAGTGTCTCAATCCTCCCAACAAAAACAGAGGAAACATAAGATAGAAAAACGCTTCGGTGGAAATGCTCCAAGCGACGCCGTTGTAAGAAAGAATAAAATTTCTATCAGGAATCCACGATTGCAGCAGCAACCAGTGACTGGCCAACCGCATCCGGGGATATTCGACAGGCTGCGGGGGGTAAAGCAAACAGATTGTGGCGATCAGACACACTGCATGCAGCGGCCAGATGCGAGCCCAGCGCGTAAAGTAGAATCGCTTCAGCCCGCCCCACTGCAATCGGTCCCGGTACACGTAGGTAAGAATAAAACCAGACAGTACAAAGAAGAAGGAAACGGCGATTCCGCCCAAGGGACCAAAGAAGAACTGTGTTTTCAGCGAAACGTCGATATGAAAACAGAACACCATCATCGCGGCAAGAAAACGAAGTCCCGTTAGCGCTTCGATGCGCGCAGGCCGCATTTGCTGATTTTCGCTCATTCACACACCGAGTTGCTCAGGGGTAGCCGTTGGTCCCTTTTCAGAGGATTAAGAGAATAGTCGTTAGATTAGATAAAAGCAAAGCTTGCCGAAACCGTAATTTCAATTTGTTTTAGAGTTGAAAAACGTCCGCGAGACAAACGACTTGGAGAGTCGTTTTACGTAACTCGACTCTCCGAGTCGTGAGCCAAGTATCGCTTGTCCGCGTTTCGTCGAGTAAAGCCAATTTCGTCTAAGTACTCACAAATCGGCACCGAGTATTTGCGGGAGACCCCAAGCACCTGACGAATGTCGCTGACGGCCATTCCATCAGCTGTTTTCATCGCCGTCGCCAGGTCAGCTTTCGCGCTTTCTAACACGTTGACATCAATAAAGAACCCGTCGTTTCCAACGCTGACAACGTCATTGTTTTCGGTTGCCATCTGCAAGAGTTCATCAACGGAATCTTTGTTCTTTGTCGCCGCCGCCACCAGCATTTTCGATGTCGGACCCTGAAGGCCCGCTGCCTTAATTTCATCTAAAAGCCATTGCAGCAATACCTTCTGCCCCTTGGAGAGCTTGGGGCCGCGATCGTTGAGCCCTATCGAATTCACGTTCGCATTGATCGTTTTATCCTGCTTTAGAATATCCATCGCCGCCGCCAACAATGCGGGCTGCTTCAAATAAGCAAATTCGTTTTCGACGACGTTGCGCGGATGATTGAACCGCAGCGGATACTGATCATGCAATCGCCCCAAGACTTTAACAATGCGGTCGGCGATTTGCCGGAGACGATCGCGATGCGTCACCAACTGCCGAGACTGAGTCAAACGAAGCTCGACCAATTCCCCTGATTCGATCAGCCGTTGATAAGCCGTATCGACGTCAATCACACCGGCGATGCGCGGCCAGTCGGCACGCTGCCAACCTCCATCGCCACCGTAATTTAGGTATACACTGGCCGCGGCACGTACCAAATCATCGTCAGAGGTCATTTCATTTGCGTGGCGGATATCCACTTCGGTGGGTTTCTTCAGCAACATCGAATCGGGATGCAGCACAACGCCGCCGCCGATGGTTTCGACCGGCGATTCACTACGAATGACAAACGGCTGGTTCCAAACCGATACGCACGGTTCTTTAAGATACAACTGAGCAATCGCGGTGTCATTGGCTGAGATAGATTCACCCGACAACAGACGCACGTTCGCCATGACTTCGGCAGTGCCCAAATGAAACCGGACCTGCGCGCGATCTTTCAACGGCCGCTTACAACTGGGCAGCATGCGAATCTGCACAAGCAAAATCGTGGTGGCAACCAAGTGCCCCGGCTGACAGATTTCATGGCCACGT
>CALDEW010000348.1 GCA_937942355.1 uncultured Pirellulaceae bacterium
CAACGCCAGTCGATGTCTATTACATGGTCGTTGAAGAAGGCGTCTATGGTGCTGACGAACATGGCGCAAAGATGGAAGCGGTCAAATACCTCTCCACCGCCACCGATGAAAAGGATTTCTTGGATCTGCGATCGCGCGAAGTCCTGCGGTGCAGCTCCCTCTGTATATACCCGAACCGACGCGCCATCGGCGACACTGGCAATCAACACATCGTCCACCTCACCGTTGCCAAAGAGAGAAAGCACACCGTTTTCCAGCATGACCACTGTCAACATTTTACGACCTTCAAGCTCGGAGTAATCACAGCCGCAAGTTGAAAACGAACGTCGCCGACACGTTGCATCCGGCTTGGAGAAAAGAGACTTCAGACGTGCCGATGCTGAGCTAAAGAGATTCATACAAGCCTCCCAAATTTAATGGTGGTCACAAATTCGAAAATCAAATGACCAATAGACCTGCAAGTTGGTTCAATCATCGAGGAACATTCTTACAGGCAGACCGCGCAGACATGGAAGCGCAAAGTGAGTCAGCCGCCCTGATGGTACGCATTTTGAAATTGAGCCGCAACAAGATTTTGAAGGAGAGGCCAAATTGGCGTCGACATGATATCAGCCAGCAATCTGAGACACTCTTTCCTTCTACTGCTGTGTTCCAACTTAAATCCAACTTAGACTTAGGGTTCGGGGTAGTGGATGAGGCAACGAGTCCTGCCCCTCCTTTACCCTTCGATTCAGCCTTTAATGCATCGTTTAATGCAGCCGCAGGATTCGTGGCCTCATCCACTACCCTAAAATTAAGACGTGACGCAGCTTTACGACACTTTTTCGTTTTTGTTTGCCGGCGGCATAAGATGGGAAGACGAATCTTCTCGCGCCGAGCATCAGCAGATATCAGCTGTTGGATTTCTTGTTTGCCAGCGCACGTTTCTCGATCGCGTCCAGCATTTGCCCCATCAGTTTTTGCACCTCGACTGAATCTGATTCCGAGGCGTTGTAGCGATCGTACTGTTGCTGGATTTGGTCAGTCGTCAGCAAAGTGCCAAAACGCTCCACTGAATCGGCAAAGCACTTTGTCGCGATTTCACGTTGCTTGATCGTATACCCAGGTTGGCTGGCGAAATTAGCTAATGTTTCTTGCGATTTCGCTGTGCCCAACTTGGCAATCATTTGGCAAGCCTTGCTTGTGTAGCCATCAATTGCCAGCAACTGAAAAATCGAGTCTTCATGCTTGTGTATCTGATAGAAACCACGATCTTCTTTTTGGTCAATGATCTTAAACATCCAATTAGCTGCAACCTGTCCGTGCAACAAGCGGCTGGTCGCAGAAACGGGCCACGACGACGAAAGCGACTGAATCTGGCTCAACTGTGAAGCCACGATCCTCGAATCGAAACTCAATTCTAAAGGCCGCAGCAGCGGATCCGTTTGGGCCAAAATCTTGATACTGTTGAGCGTCGAAGGAGAGCCTCCAGCGAATCCGATCGGAATCTGACGGGTCCGCCAGTCGCTTCGCAGCAGCTGAATCAATTCGCGCGCTGAGGGCTTGGCCAAGGAATCCGTCACGATGAATATTTGAAAGTCTGGACTCCCAATGGCCGCGTTATAAAACTGGTGTCCGTTTCGCGCCGAAGACACTGACAAACCGGAACTCGAAACGACGCTGGCATACGACTGCGACGAAGGCCCTAACAAATGGCCGACCAGCGCTTTCTCAATCCCCTGCGTCTCCGCCAGAAACACGGCCAGGTCCATCACGTGGCTGCTACCAGCGTAAGCGGTTTTGGGGTCAATCGCTTTCACCGCATCAAGCGCCGCAAACTGGAGATGCCGATCACCATACAAAATCGCTTCGATCAGTTGGCTGCGGGCAGCCGTGTGCAGCACCGCTGGATCGGCCTGTTGTTTCATCAACTCGCAAATCGCAATCGACGCCGGCATCAGCCTCAGCTCCAACGCGCGCTTGAGAAGATCGTTCAGCTCGTGAGGGCTGGGGTTGCCGAACTTTTTCAACAATGCCTCGGCATCAACGCTGGCGTCAGGGCCGGCAGCCCGTTTGGCGGACTCCAACTGAGTCAGCATGAACAGTTGTCGGTTAAAAGTGGTTCCCGGTTGAATCTCATACAGCAACTCAGCCTGAATCGCGGCCAGACGTTTTGCCGCCAGCGCCGCCGGAATTCGACTGCGGATGAATTTCTTCTTTTGGTTGTCGAACGTCCAATTATTCACTTGCGCTTGCGAATCGAAAGCCGTCTCGATCACCTTCAAGCTTGCCTTGGCACCATCGGCAATATCACAGTACAAGCGCTGCCGGTCTACCGTACCGTATGCTCGTTCTAAACTTCTCAGAGCCAACTGTTTCACCGACGACGAAGTTTTTGGAGAAAGGTAGAGATATCCAACAACTTCCAGTGCTTCTTCGGATCTCAATTTCGTCAGCGCGACATACGCTTCGGCCTGTAGTTGATCATTGCCTGACCGCGCCGCAGCGATGAGAACTTCCGTCGCGTCATTTCCCAAATGCTGAACCGCGCCTCGAACACCGTTAAACTCGGCGCTGCGGTTTTCATCTGCGAAAACTTCCAACATGGCCGCGTATGCAGGCGTGCCAATACGTTTCAATTGGTTCAAAGCGTTGCTGCGAACATTGATTTCTTCATCAGAAAGCTTCTTCACCAGTTGATCAATGCGCTGTGGTGAAGCCGCGTACGTTTTCGCCGCGGCTAAAACTTGTTTTGCGAAAGCCTGCCCAGCGGGAGCCAGTGCATCAGTAGCGTGTAACTGATAGAAAAACTCCGTGCCTCGCAGCTGAAACAATTCGAACAATTGCTGCTGGCTCAAGTTCTGTTTAACCAGTTTGTCTAAATAGAGTTGTGCGTCGCCAATTGCTTCCACGTCTAACAACGTTTCAATCGCATTTAACAGTTCGTTGGGCGTTTGTGGATCCGCGATTCGTACCGAACGCACCACCAAACCAATTTCCGAACGAGCGTTGTCGGAGGTAATCTTAAGAACCTCCAAACCCGTATCGACAGCAGCTGCGTCTGCGGGTTGGTCAGCGGTCGAGGTTGAAGACCTTGGGGTGTCTTCGGTCGCAAACGGATTGTCCTGAAACGCAGCAACCGTCGAACTTTGTAGAGCGATTCCACCCAGCACGACCACGCCAATAGCACACCAGAGGATCAGGCGATCAGCATACCGCAAACCGGCTTTAAGGTCACTCAATTGCTTGGCAAAGTTCATAGACATATCTCAGGGTGAATCGACGAGACCGGGGCGGTTTCATAAGGCTTGGATCAATAAGTCCGATTGTAATTAGCGCTGGACGGCTTTGACCAACGAACAATCAAAATAATCGGCAAGGGTTCATCGAAACGGCGTCTGATGCCACTAAGCCAAACGCGACTTCCACGCCTCTACCTGGCTGGCAACCTGTGCCGGTGCGGTTGATCCTACGCTTTGAAAGGCTTGGACAGCTTTCTCAACGCCCAGAACATCATAAACCGAGTCATCCAGCGACGAATCGAAAGATTGGAATTCTTCCAGAGCTAGATCCGAAAGCGTAACGGATTTTTCGGTTGCAAGCTTTACCAAGGCTCCGATCAGGTGGTGGGCTGACCGCTGCGGCGTGCCGCGTTTGATCAAATACTCCATCAGCGTCGTGGCGTCTAAAAAACCACGGTGGAGTCTCGCCGAGATTGACGCACGCTTCAGCTCCGCGCCTGCCACCAACGGAGCAGCGACCTGCAAGCAAGCCTCAACCGTATCGACGGCGTCAAATAGCGGCGGTTTGTCTTCTTGGAGATCGCGATTATACGCCAGAGGCAAACCCTTAGTCAGCATCAACAGCGTCTGCAAACTGCCAACAACACGCGCCGTTTTTCCGCGCGTCAGTTCCAACACGTCCGGATTGATCTTTTGAGGCATGATGGAAGATCCGGTGCAAAACGCATGAGGAAGATCAATAAAATCAAACTCAACCGTCGACCATAAAATCCACTCCTCCGCCCAACCGCTTAAGTGAATCGCGATCGTGGAAAGGCAGAAGACCGTTTCTAACAGGTAATCACGGTCGCTTGACGAATCCAGGCTGTTGGCCACTAAGCCCTCGAAACCCAACTGTTTGGCCGTGTTTTCTCTGTCGATTTTTAGCGTCGTTCCCGCCAAGGCCGCTGTCCCCAAGGAGCACAAATTCACGCGCCGACGGCAGTCTATCAGACGGTCGCGATCGCGCTGAAATTTTTCGATGTAAGCCAACCAATAATGCGGCGCCAAGACAGGCTGAGCCCGTTGCAGGTGAGTATAGGCCGGCAGGATAACATCAGCGTCACGATCGCAACGGCTTAAAAATGACTTCTGCAAATCCGCCAGCAGTCCGTCAATCCGGTCAATCGCCTCGCGCACCCACAATCGCGCGTCGGTCGAACACTGATCGTTGCGACTGCGACCGGTGTGAAGTTTTCGTCCCACATCGCCCAAGCGGTCAATCAGCGTCTGTTCGATATTCATGTGAATATCTTCCAGCTCTTCTTTTAACTCAAACGTACCCGCAGAGATCTCGTCCCCAATATCAGTCAACGTACTCGCGATCTGCGCGGCTTCATCCGAAGTTAGAATTCCTTGGTCGGCCAACATTCGCGCGTGGGCGATGCTGCCGCGGATATCCTGCTGGAACATGCGGCGATCGAAGCTGATGCTTTCGGTGAATTTTTCGACGCGCTTGTCGACCGCAGCGGCAAAGGCGCCGCTACGACTGGGGCTGGAATTAGAATCAGAATTTGGCTGAGAACTGGACAAAGGATTCCCATCGCTAAAAATAAAACGATTGTTCGGAAAAAAAGACTCTAGACAGTGATCTTCGGTGGCTGACACGATAATCGGGCGGTAAAATGCTGTCAAACGTGGGGGGGGGAGCTTCCTTAAAAATATAACGATCCTCGCCAGTGGGTCCTGTATCGGCGCAGAACCGATCTTGAATCTCCAGTATAAACATCTTCACTGAACTTGATTTAAACGGGTGACTGCAATTGGCCGATACACAGGGAGTATATCCCGCCACGATTTGCATAACCATCAACTTTTAGTTTGATCAGCCAGGATTTCCATGCTGTACAATTTTCCTAAGCCCGCTACTTCAGCCCTATTGCTCGTCCTGAGCTTAGTGGCCTTTTGCTCAATTCCGACCGCCCAATGTCGTGCTCAAGCCGACTCTGATGACTCAGGCGAGTGGTTGAAGCAGAGTCCCGAAGGTTCCAATGCTGAATTTAGAATGCCGGTGGAACCGCGCGAAATGGAGCGCTCTTTCAAGCCCGTAGCTGACCGTCCGCCGATTTCCGTGCATCTGAAGATCTGCTCGATGGACGGAGGCCAAATCGTGTTCGTTTTCTCATACCATGATTTGCACGACATGCCTGAAAGCCGTACGAAGATTAAAGAGGTTTTAGACGGTGCCGTCAAAGGATCAGTGGCGCGCGTCGTTGGACAGTTGAACGAAGACGAGTCAGTCAGCCTTCGTGAGTATCCGGGGCGGAAGATCTCATACGATTTCACCCAAAACGAACAACCGCTGAAGTCAGAATCCGAAATCTATTTGATCGGCAAACGACTTTACGTTTTGAACACTATCTTCAAAACGACCAACCACGATCCCGAGCTGTCTGAGAAGTTCTTTGACTCATTCAATCCATTCAACCCTGAAGAGTCTTTAGCCATGGATGAATCGGGTGATGTTCAGCAAGTGGACAGCGGCAACGGCTTTGAACTTCCCGCAGGCACCATGCCGGTCGAACTTAAGTAAGCTTAAGCAGTCGTCAAACTGGCCGGCACGGTTTGACCGCTTTTTGCGGATCTTATTTCGTGACCGTTCCTAAAATACGTACTTGTCCTTGCCTGATTTTTTGGCCTCGTACAGTTTCAGATCTGCTTTTTTGATCAACTGGTTAGGCTTAAGATCTTTCGGCTCACCGGAATACGATGCACCTCCAATGCTGACGGTGCAGTCAATTTCAATCTCCCCCGATACAAACGGCTTTGCACGGACCGCTTCAAGGCAGCGCTTCGCAACCACCTTGGCTTGCTCGGCACCGGTCTCATTGAGCATGATCACGAACTCTTCACCGCCATAGCGTGCCACCATATCTTCTTCGCGTAGCAATCCGTTGATGCGATTGGCGAACTCGCGCAAGACATCGTCGCCCACAAGATGTCCATAATTGTCATTGACTTGCTTAAAGAAATCCAAGTCCAGCATCAACACGGTCAGCGGCGTACTCGACCGCGCCGAACGACGCAGCTCGCGATTGAGCATGTCTGAGAAGTAGCGTTTATTTAAAACGCCGGTCAGACTATCGGTCGTCATCATCGAATAAGCGGCTTCGTAGTGATGAGCCTCGATATGGTCGGTGGTCAAGAATTTGTAAACCTGACTTCCCACGCGAATCGTATCGCCAGCAAATAATGGATAGGGAGTACTGCCGATCCGCTTCTCATTCAGAAATGTGCCATTGGTCGAGTTTAGGTCCACCAGCACAAATTCGCCGGTGCTTTTCTTTTCAATTTTGCAGTGGCGGCGCGAAACAGCATCTTGGTTGATCGTCAGGTCACAAAAATCTTCACGTCCGATCAAATAGGAATCCGATTCAAACAACAGCAAACCTGTATTGAGATCCATCGGGTGGATACGCAACAAACAGCCTTCGCTCTGCACATTTTGAGGGCTGAGCGAGACTTGCAAATCCATAATGGTTTTTGATTCGGCTTCAAACATTTCGGCTGCTAACTTGAGGGAGGAACTTAGAAAAGGGAATTCATGGGAGGGAAAAGGAATTCATCAGCAGAGAAACTTACGTCGCACTAAACTATTGAAGCCCGAAGCCGCTCAGGGTCCAAGTAAAATAAGCAACTGTTGGATCGTATGTTCTGATAATTCCAGTTCTAACGGTTGGCTGCGACACATTGTTGGTGATCCACATCGCAAAGCGTTATACTGTTGCGATGAACGTGTTCGAAATGATCAATTCGCCCGGCCCCTTAATTATTAGCCGAAGGACTCACCGTTGGCGACAATCTGCCAGAGGCTTTTTTTGGAGTTGCGTCTTGGCCTCTCCGCTAATGTGGTTCGGCAAATCCAAATATGCTCAGGAATCGTTAGGAAATCGAGGTGAACTGGCCGCAGAGCGCTACCTTTTGAAGCTTGGATACATAATTTTGTTTCGAGGATATGAAGACAAGTTTGGTGAAATAGATCTCGTTGCGGTCGATTTGGACACAATTGTCTTCGTGGAAGTCAAAACGCGCAGCAATGATGATGCAGGAAATCCTGCCGAAGCGGTCGACGCTGCGAAACAAATGCATCTGACCAAAACAGGGATCGGGTTTCTTAAGTGGCACCGACTGACCGAGCATGCGGCTCGTTTTGACGTGGTTGCCATTCTGGGTGACCCTTTCAGCGAAAGCGCTGAGATCAAGCACTACATCAACGCCTTCGAACCGACCGGCGAATTTCAAATGTTCGGCTAACGTAAATGTTCGGCTAACGCGTATGACGCAAAAATTGCACCTTATTCTTGGCCCCCTCCTTGCACTAATTCTGTTGGTGTCGATGTCAGCCGCCGGTTGCGCTGCGCCGGTGACGTGGACCGCTGCGGTCGCGCTGTGGGTGGCTTGGTGGTGGGTGACCGAACCCATCGAAATCGCTGCCACATCACTGCTACCTTTCGCCATCTTCCCTTTGGTGGGTGTACTGACGCCCGCGGACGTCGCGAAAGCCTACGGTAATCCGCTGATCCTGTTGATGCTGGGTGGATTTTTACTGTCTGCGGCGATGGAGAAAAGCGGCGTCCACCGACGCATCGCGTTGTGGATGGTGAATCTGGTGGGAGGCAACTCCGGGCCTCGGCTGGTTTTCGGTTTTATGTTGGCCTCGGCAATATTGAGTATGTGGATCTCCAACTCGGCGACGACGCTGATGCTGTTGCCGATCGTGATGGCAGTGGTTGGGCAAATCAGCGACCGAAAAGTTACCGTCGCATTGGTTCTTGGAATCGCCTACGCGGCCAGCATCGGCGGCATCGGAACACCGATCGGAACACCACCGAACCTTGTGTTTATCAAGATCTATCAGGAGACCACCGGCGTCGAACCTACCTTTGTTCAGTGGATGGGTTGGGCGTTGCCGGTAACCGTGTTGATGCTGCCGCTGACCGGATTGTGGCTGACGCGCGGTCTGCCAACGGATTTGCAAATTGAATTACCTCAGGTTGGCCAATGGCGATCCGAAGAGAAACGTGCTTTGGCGATATTCGCCATCACAGCGCTGTTCTGGATCACGCGCAAACAACCCTGGGGTGGCTGGAGCGGGCTTCTATCGCTGGGAACAGCTAACGACGCCAGCGTGGCGTTGCTGGGGGCAATGGCGATGTTCGTTTCGCCATGCGGCGGTGGCCAAAGCGGAAGATTGCTGGACTGGGAAAACGCACGAAAGATCCCTTGGGGAATTCTGATTCTGTTTGCCGGCGGCGTCTGTCTGGCCAGCGCCTTTCAAAGCTCGGGACTCAGCGCCCTGCTGGGGAACTCGATCAGCGGATTGCAAGCGCTACCGGTGTTGGTCCTAGTTCTGGTGATTTGTCTTTCGGTAACGTTCTTAACGGAGCTGACCAGCAACACGGCCACGGCGACATTGTTGATGCCGATCCTAGCGGCGATCGCAATCGCAAACGAGATCGCACCGGCGCTGCTGATGGTACCTGCAACCATGAGCGCAAGTTTCGCGTTTATGCTGCCGGTGGCGACGGCCCCCAACGCGATTGTCTTTGGTTCGGGAGAACTCACGATCAATCGTATGGTGCGCGAGGGAATCGTGCTAAATTTGATTGGTGTCGTGATCGTTACCAGTGTTTGCTATTGGATACTTTAGTGCTGAAAATTTGCTTTCAAGGTTTGGTGTGGTTGTGCGTCCTATTGTCTTTTCTGTGGGCCGCAGGAGCGATTTACTTCTTTCCGTGGTTGCCAGGTTGGATGCGATTGCTGTGCTGCGGCTTCTACGTCATTGGATTGCCAATTTTGATTTGGAGGTCAAAGGATCGGAAGAAAGGGCGCGCGATTCTGGCAGGATCTACACTGGTCGTCTACTTGTTGACGCTTTTGACCGCGCCATCCAATGATCGAATTTGGGCGCGCGATCAGGAGCGCATTGCATCCGTCGAGATTAACGATGGCATGATAACGATCGACAATTTCCGAAACTTTCACTATCGAAGCGCAAGCGACTTTGACGTTAATTTCGAGAAACGCACATTCCAACTAACCGACCTCGATTCCTTGGATCTGATCGTTCAGAAATTCACTGCCTCCGAAGGGCTAGCCCATGTCATGCTCAGCTTCGGCGTCAGCGGAGACCTTCCTCTTTCCGAACGCCAATACTTCTGTCTTTCGGTGGAAGTCCGCCGGGAGGAAGGCGAACTGTACAGTCCTCTCAAGGGAGTCTACCGAAATTATGAGCTGACTCATGTCATCGGCGACGAACGCGATCTGATTGGAGTGCGGACTGTCCATCGTCCAGACGATCGAGTTTGGATGTACAAGCTCAACGCGACGCCGCTACAAATCCAGCAGCTTTTTCTCCGTTTCACCAAGCGGATCGAGAGTTTAGAGACCGCCCCCGAGTTCTATCACACCTTCCTAAACAACTGTGCCAACGGCATCACACGGCAGACCTACGAACTGACGCCCGAGCCGATCAATTGGTTGGACCCACGAATCGTGTTGCCCGGCTATAGCGGTGAGTTCGCTTTTGAAAATGGTCTGATCGATTCACCAGACGGTCAATCATTTGAGCAAACCAAACGCGCGGCAAGGATCGACTTTCGAGCCCGTGAGACCGGCATCACAGAAGACTTCTCCGCAGCCATTCGCCGCAGGTAGTCCGATTAAGCTTCTCATGCGCGAGTGCTGCGGAAACCCAACCAAAACAAAATT
>CALDEW010000349.1 GCA_937942355.1 uncultured Pirellulaceae bacterium
TAAGATCACTTCAATTAGGGAGAAACGAAAACAGGAACACTAATTTGCACTAATCTCCCTAATTCAGCGACAACTTAGTGCGGGCTGCCGGGGTGCAAAAACAAGGAAATAAGTTTAAACCACAGAGGACACTGAGATCACGGAGGAAATGACCGGCTCAACTCTGTGAGCTCTGTGGTAAAAACCACCTGACGCGGCTACCGATTGTGGCTGTCTAATAGAATCGTCACCGGACCATCATTGCAAAGACTGACCTGCATGTCCGCCCCGAAAGCGCCGGTCTCGGTTGGCACTCCCTGCTGCTTTGCCATCGCAACAAACTGCTGGTAGTAATCATCGGCGATCGCCGAATCGGCGGCAGTATTGAAGCTTGGACGGCGTCCCTTCTTAACATCGGCCAGCAATGTAAATTGGCTGACCACCAGCATCGAACCGCCAATGTCTTTGACCGACAAATTCATCTTCCCTTGTTCGTCGGCAAAAATCCTCAGTCCGATCGTTTTTTCCAAAACGTATTTCAGATCCGCTTCAGTATCTCCATCAGCAACCCCCAGCAACACCAGCAAACCGGTTTTGATTTGACCCACCGTGTTGTCTTCAACGACAACCGCAGCAGAGGTGACGCGTTGTAAAACCGCTCGCATGAGAAGCCTGACTTTCTTCGAGGAAAATGCAAATCCTAAGGGCTTAGCGTCGCGGGGTTGAAGATATGACTCCAATACCACGCCGAAGATGTATCATCGTAGACCAGCCGAAGGGGGACCTTGATTGGCGACTTTGTCCATGCCTTGGCTCAGTTTAAGAATCTGCGACTGATAGGCCTTAGTCACGTCGGTCGCTTCAAAATCGGTCGACTCCAGCGTGAACAATTCGTCAGGCAATTCATTTTTAAATTCAAATGGGGAAAACTCGATCCGTACCATTTCCTTTGCCGTCGATTGCTCTTTATCTGTGGAGAATTTGAAAAAGGAAATCTGCTTTGGAACCACGGCATTTCCTTCAGCGGCGGTGAACGACAGCTCGATCGCGTGCGGCAGTTGACGTGGCACATCCGCCCAAACAACTTTCGTTGGGCGATCAGCATCGGAGGAACCCGCGTGAATCAAGTGCAGCAAAACGCCGGCCTTCCAAATGCCACGATACGTCGTCACACCAGGTTCGGATCGAGGTTGCTGTGTTGGAGTGACCCTTTGAAAATCAAACGCGCCGGTGTAGTGTGAAAGCGCTTTACCGACCCCGCCTCCCATGACCCACGTGGTCGGAAGCAAACCGCCCTGGGCCGTTCCCCGATCGTTTGCCAAACGGAACAGGTCGATGAACTCCAGTTTCTGATGTTGCTGGTCAGATTTTAAAAAGTACACAAATCGACCGTCGGACATTTGCAATACCGTTTTCGCCACAGGAGAAACGTACTGGATTTCCATCCGCGACTTCTTCCCACTGGCGGCTTGAAAGTACTTCCCAGTCGCAGCCATCGAAACGCCAAATAATCGGCTGCTGATTTTGGTGCGCGTGGCAAATGCGGGTAACTGTTGGATTCCGTCGGCAGCCCGCACAATCGCATCGGTCGCCTGTACATCATTGGCACCGGCAATCCTCAAAAATTCAGCCGGTGCAAATGCCCGCAGCGCGGTATCACCACCCTCGGATTGCAACGAACTGGTTTGCTGGAGATCGGCGGCTTGAGAGGCCACTGATATTTCGTCAGCGACAGGGCCCGTCGCATCGGTCGAGTCCACCGCAGGCGTTTGCCAGCTGGCTTGCGCGATGCTGTTGTCTACGATGCTGTCATTTCTGACATTCAGTTGCCGTCCCAAGCTTTGCACAAAAGAGCCGCGCTGGTCTGCGACCGAATTCGCTTCGCTAGCAACCACTTCGGCACTCTTGGTTGGCTTGCTTGGATTCGATGGAAATTGAAAGCAGCACCATGCACCCAACGCTAGCAAAATCACGGAGATAGGTAATTCCTGCTTCATGCGTAACTTATGCGGATTTTCCCAAAGATTCTTATTGCTCGGCGCCGAACTAGATATCAGACGGGCTTTGTAGAGAAGTCGGTGGCGTCGTTGTATTAGGCGTCATCTTAGAAATGACGAACCTACAGGTCTACGTCAGTTTGGTTACCGTCGGTTTGGTTACAAGCAAACTTGTCACGCACACAGCTCAAAATATTAGGGCATCGCGGAAACGGCCTCCGGTCGACCGCGAAATCAAAAAGGGGAATTGGATGTACTTGCGAATAACAACAGGCCTAATGGTGATGATGGCAATCACCGCGACAGCCTCCGCTCAGGCACCTCTGATGCGGACCGGCGTTCCTGCCGGTCATAATATTCCTCCAGCTCAAATGCTTATGGAACCAGGCCCTGGTGTGGGTGGCCCTGGCCCGGGCGTTTTATCTGCTTCCTTCGGCGGCGGTGGTGGCGGAGCCGATGCAAACATGGCAGCCTACGGACCTTTTGGTGCCGTGCGCATGCAAAGCGTCCAAGTCCTTTTCGACCGCCCTGAATACCTTCAAGTCAGCTGGGACGTGTCCGGCGTTGGGATGTACGATTCATCTCCGCTGATTGTTCCCGGTCGTCAGAACTTTGGCCAAGGCGGCATCTATCGCTTGAAGATCAGCAACATCAAGGGGCGTCCCGGCGTCAGCCTTTACCCGACGCTCGAAATCGGCAGTGCGTCGCCTCGCACCAGCGCTTACTTGGCACACGCCGCGATTCCAATTCAATTCACTCAAGAAGACTTCGACCAGGTCGCAGCCGCGAACTACGTCACTAAAGTCATCTACGTTCCCGATCCGGAATATCAAGAGTTGGCTTTGGCTGGCGTTGATACTTTGGTCAGCACTCGTCTTGATCCCGGCGTTGATCCTATCACCGAAGCCGATCGTCGTGGAGCCATCCTTGCGATTCTGCGAATTGGTAACAAGGATCTTGAAGTACCCGGTACCGATTCAGGTCTTGCTGCCGGTGCGATGCCTCCCGGTTACGGCGGCGGAGCAGGTGGTTCAGGCGGAACCAGCGATTACATCTCAGGTGTGACAGGTCCACACTACGGCATGCCTTACGTTGGCACCAACATTGGCTTGCCCGGTCCTCCCCACATTCCACTTGGCGGACCTGCAGGACTGCGTCGCTACGACATGCACAATCATACGGCGATGCAAATTCCTGGACCCACGAAAAAGGTCGATGTCTTGGTTAAGCAGAAGCCTGGTCTGAGCTATCCACGTCCTGCGGACCGAGTCCTGATCAAAGAGACGAATATCCGTCCACCGCATGCGAACTACCAACCGCCTGCGGATATGGTTCACGGACAACTACCACCGAACTGCCCACCACGCCTGCGTCGGTAACAGGTTCGCCATGCGATCCTGAGCAAATCAGCCGCGAACAGCACCCGCTGTCGCGGCTATTTTTTGGCCCAGAAAATTCGGCCATCGGATTCCACCCGTTTCGAGCAAGTAACAATGAACATAAAATTTGCCGTCGTCGCGATGTTAGTCGCACTGACTACAGGAACCACCACCGACACGCACACCGCAAATGCTCAACTGACACGAGGGCACAAACTGATCGATTCGCGGATGGCGCCCGGCGTTGCCTCACAGCGCACCCTAATGAGCAATAAAGATCTGCTCAACCATGTTCAACCGGTGCGGCTGCTGACGCCCGATGGTAGTTCGGTTGGGATCTTTGCCAACGGCACGACCACCAGCGCGGCAGGGTCTGCGGTCAGTGTGGGTGTCCAAGCGGGTCTTCTCTACCGATTCAAAGTCGACTTCGTGGTCGATCACCAGCCGCGCACTGTTTACCCTTCGATCGAATTGCTGGACCGACTTTATCCGCCCCAAGGGCTGGAGACTCAGTTCCCGATCCCTGTTGTGCTGACCAAAAATGATCTCGAACAAGCCTCATCCGGCAAAATGGTCACCAAAGTCATTTACCTTGAATCGGCCGAAGGCGCTGCCGTGCGCGGCGGCTCGGATCGCGAACAACCTTACTTCGACGTCGACGGGGCCGAGGATCCGCTGCATGTGGCTAAGGGGTTTGGCAAGCCATTGGTAATTCTGAGAATCGGTTCACGGATCCCGACCCAAGAAGAGCTCAATCAACCTTCGGCGTTTAACAGCTCCGTGCCAGTGAACCTTCCGGATCCCATTGAGACTGTAAATTCAACAGAGACCGGCAGCTCAACAGCCGTTTCCGCCCGGCTGAGCGATCAGCCTGCCAATCGTCAACCACCTGCCTACCGACGTTAATACTTCCTATATTAAGTGCCCCAATATCAAGCTCGTGGTACCGCCTTGAGGCGGAAAGCGGAACAACAGAACCATCCAACCGACAACTTTCGGCAACCAACAAGTCACAGGTCGATCATGAAACGTTTCAAACTGGCTCTCTCAATCGTTGCACTGCTGACGATGGGCGCATGGGTTCAACCCGTCTCGGGACAGACGGTTCAAATGTATCCCGGCAACGGCGCTGTCGAACATCCGCTCCGCGACAGCAACACCGCTCCAGCCGCTTTCCATGCCAATCCTGAGCTGATCAAAAAAGCGGAACGTATGCTTTCCAATGTGCGAGCCAAACGCGCCAAGCGACTAAAACTGAACGGGCTGAGACCAGTCGCCTTTGACAATCCTTCGGGCAACCCAGGATTCGCCAACCGCGCCGCCTTCACGATCCAAGAAGGCCAGCTGGCCAACATCGCTGACGTCGGGGTGTTTCCTGTTCCTCTCGGTCGACAAACACGCCAAGACGATCCTCACTACCGCCACAACGCTGCCAACATGAAGCGCAGCGACGAATACGTTTACGACGGCAGCGATCGTGAAAAACGAGTGCAAGTCGATGGCGACTGGAACATCTATGGGATGGACAGCGAAGATACTTTTGGCCATTTCGATACGCTCGATGGCAAGCGATTGGTTTCTCCAAGTAACCGCGTCGCGATCTACGCACCGCGATTCTCTGCCATCCGGCGTGTGGACAACCTGCACAAATCAGAGCGTACCGCGTTGGTTACTCAGTTCAAAAAAGAAGAAGGCTCCGTACTTTCACGCAGCTCAGATTTCTCATCGACCACAAAACAACATGTGGCCCTTGGCAGCAACGAACGATCACAAAAAGCTTTCGGATTCAGCGACAGAACGCGGGGCGTGGTATCGGATAATGTTCTGATCCTAAGAAAAGCAAAGGATTCGTTCAGGCCCTATGAGAATTTGGATATGATGCGGTTAGGCAAGTACTCCAAATCCCAATCGGCACGGCTTCAGGCAGGTATGTTGGCCGCGAAAAGCTGGGCCGACAATCTAGGTTTACAAGTGCATGCCGACAAGGTCCAGCCCGTCGTCGTCAACGACGCGCTGACGTTGCAACAGATGGTGGTCATCGAAACCGACGATGACAATGCGATTCTGCGTGTCGTCAAGATCGCCTCCAAAGTCGCAGCTCGTCCGGGCGAGGAAGTTGAATTCACGATCCGATTTGACAACTTATCGCCTCGCAAGGTCGGCAACGTCACGATCGTGGACAACCTGACGACTCGTTTGCGGTACATCCCTGATTCCGCCGAATGTTCGCTCAAAGGTGATTTCATTCAGCGCGACAACGACAGTGGATCCTTGATGCTACGCTGGGAGATCACCGAACCTCTACCTGCTGGCAAGGGCGGCGTGATCCGGTTTAAGTGCTTGGTGAAGTAAAGGTCACCTCCCGCAACGTAGTTTGGGCTCCTAATCCAACCACTCCGGCAATCCATCCATCGTGACCGGCCTAAGAGGCTAACCTACGGTCGTTGGCGATTCAGCCACTTGGCAAACAGAATCCAGAGACTACGATTTGTCGGGTTATGGCCAAGAAAAAATCGAAATCGGCGGCGTCCAAGACAAACACCAGGACCAAACCTTCCCAGCGCAAAACTGGGAAGCAAACGGGGACGCGTAAATCCGCGAAATCCGACAACCCAAACGTCCAGCGTCTCCAGCGGGCCATGGCATCGGCCGGCGTCGGCAGTCGGCGCGAGTGCGAAGAGATCATCTTGGCTGGCCGTGTCGAAGTTGACGGCCAAGTCGTCAATAAACTGGGCACCAAAGTCGACATCACGATCCAGACGATCACCGTTGACGCTCAAGATGTTCGCGCTGAAAAACTTCAGTACTTCATCCTCAACAAACCGCCGGGCGTCCTTTCCACCAGCAACGACCCCTCCGGTCGCATGCGGGTCATCGACCTGATCAACACACGCAACCGCGTCTACAACGTCGGGCGTTTGGATAAATCCAGCGAAGGCCTCATCCTGGTCACCAACGACGGCGACTTGGCCAACAAGCTGACTCATCCGAAATATGGTGTCGAAAAGAAGTATCACGTCCAGGTCGTTGGCCACCCCAATCCGGAAAGTCTCAAAGCGCTGACCCAAGGCGTCTATCTGGCCGAAGGTCGCGCGAAGGCTTCGGCGGTGAAGTATCTAAAACGCGCCAAGGAAACCAGTTGGATTGAGATCACGCTGACCGAAGGCCGCAACCGCGAGATCCGCCGTCTGTTGGCAAAGATTGGTCACAAAGTGCGCGTGCTCAAACGCGTCGCTATCGGCAGCCTAAAGTTAGGCGATCTTCCATCAGGCGCTCATCGGGAACTAACGCCTTACGAACTAAAGGCGCTTCAGCGTATCTCGAAACCCAAACGTGCATCCCGCGCGAAAAAGATCAAACCGCGCGACCTAGCGGACGTCAAAGAACAAGCCAAAATCCCTTTCGGTAAAGGGGCAAAGAAAACCAAAAAGAAGTCTTCCAAACGAACCGCAGAGCCCAAACGCCCCAAGAGTTCCACCCGCGGTGATTCCGGTCGCGGTGCCGCTCGCGCCAAACCAACAGGTAAACCGGCAAAGAAGAAAACGCGCGGCAAGAAACACCGGAAGTAGACCCTTCGCAAACGATTGCTGATCGAAATTGCGTCGCCTTGAATAAGCCTCTTCTTTCACCTTTTCGCTGCAGGGCCATCGTTGTCTTTCGGTCTCCGAAAGAACACTCAAGCGCTGCTGCGTGCCATAGCGCGTGAGGTGCACTTTCGGAGACCGAAAGGCTACTTTGCTTCGCGGGATCAATCTAAGGGCATCACATCGACTTCGACCTTCATCACGGTCTTGCCGCCACCGATCAAAACGCCTGGGATGGGGCAGACATCAA
>CALDEW010000350.1 GCA_937942355.1 uncultured Pirellulaceae bacterium
AAAGGAAGGCCGTCGGATCATCGTGGTGTCCGAATACGGCATCACGAAGGTCACCGATGCGGTCCACATCAACCGAGCGCTTCGCGAGGCTGGCCTGATCCGCGTGCGTCCGGAAGAATTCGGCCGTGAGATCCTCGATGCCGGGGCCTCAACCGCCTTCGCCGTCGGCATATTTTCTAACTCGAGAAAGACGAAGAAGGTATCGCAGTACTCGTACAAACTATTTTCAAACAGAGACATGACGAACTCCAGCTGATCCAAATAAAGGGAGTTCTCGACGGAGGTAGTCCTTGACACTAGAACTTGCGACGAAAACCGCATTGGTATGAGCGAAGTATACCGTTTTACGGGGATTTTTGTAGCTGTATGCTGGAAAGTCCCGCCAAACTGAAGGTCCTCGACCGATTGACGCCACCACGCATTAGAGAATCTTGGTGATGAACAAGTACGTACTGTAAGCCACCACTAAGCCCACCAGCAGTGTTCCAACTGCCAGCAGACCTTTCGCTTTGGCGATACTTTCAGCGGCGATGACCTGAGCAATCACGCAGACCCCGGCCGTAATCGCGAGTTTGAAGAAGATCATCCCGTTGAAACCAAAACGATGAAGAAAGAAATTGGCGATTGGGTTGGCTTCAATTGCGCCGAATCTTAACAAGATATAGGTCATGAAAATATCCAAGACATTGACCAAAATGAAGACGGTCGTTTCGTCCTGTAGCGGAAGTTTTCGGGTTAAGAATGAAGGCATCCGGGTTATCACTCAACCGTTTTTTTTGACAACCGGTTCTTGGAAAATGACGGGCCGCGTAAAAAAGGATCTGCCGTTTTTTCATCAGCACCAATCGTTGTTTCGATTGCCCTTTGAAGTGCGCCCAATTCGAATGGCTTGCTGATCACCGTCGTTACTCCTGACTGTCGCAACTGTTCGATTTCTTGGCGGCGTGGGAAATTCATCAAAACGACCAACGGCACATGAGACACTTGATCTCGCACCCATTGTACTCGCCGCTGAAGCGTTTCATCGGCTGAATCGGCATCGATGCAAATCATCGTCGCCGAAGCAGACAGATTGATTCTGGAGGTACGTTCGACCCATTTTGGCTTCCCGCCAATTGAAGTGATGGCTTCACCGAGCGCTTCGAACGTCGGTTGGTTGAGCGCGCTGATTCCAATGACAGGCTCACTCTCTAACCCAATTGTATTCTGAGCGGCTTTTACGCGATCCGCATCGTTTTCGATTGCCGGCGAATGCCAAAGAGAGATACCCTGTTGTCGCATTTGATCGGAGAATTCGTCGAATTTGCCTTGCCATTGATGCCAGAAAACACGTTTAACACCAGTGATGGGGGTGTCAGATCGACGTTCGCCTTCGCACCAGCTGCCCAGCAGCATCACCACCGGGGTAATCGAATTGTTGGTGACGATGGAATCAATGGTGGCTTGGTCGAATTGATTGGGTCGTGTTTGTGCGACGACGATCAATGAGAATCGTTGTGTGTCCAAATTAGCTATTTGATCCAGCGGCGTTAACGTGGCGGGAACCGACAGCCGCGCGACGAGATCGCGGAAATCCGCGTGCCAGTAGTCACCTGAAATGAGTAGCCGAGGCGAAGACATATTTATTCCGTTAAATGGTTGAAAGCCTAGTCAGCTGAAACTTGAGGTGAACGAACCCCAAGCTTTCATGTTTGAAGCGTTAGTTTCTTTTGAGTTCCAGATAATGAAACTGTCAGCGGAAACGCACCGAGTCGAAACTGACGCTTCTACGTTGTATATTCTATCAAGTTCTTTCCTGCCGAACTCAATTTCGAAAAGCAAAAATTCCAAAATTCATAATTGCGGCTCTTCTTTCGAAACGATCGTCAATGTTTCCCACAACTGCGTTTATTAAAGATCCTATTACTTTCGCAATTGAATTGTCTTAAGCGATTCCTTATCCATCATTTTTTTTTGAGCTACCTATGATCCGTTTAAAGTCATTTGCGTTTGGACCCGCTGTTTTGGTGACCGCTGCCTTTATTGGGCCGGGCACCGTAATGGCGGCAAGTTCGGCCGGTGCGGAATATGGCTACGTATTGCTTTGGGCTGTCGCATTTTCCGTTTTCGCCACGATCGTCCTCCAAGAGATGGCCGCACGGCTGGGAATCGCCACCGGTAGCGGGATCAGCCAAGCCATCAAAACGACCATTAAGAATCGGTTGCTTCGATTTTTGACGTTGGGTTTGATTCTGTTGGCAATCTTTGTTGGAAACTCGGCTTACCAAACCGGGAATATCCTTGGCGCAGCAACCGGCGCGATGTCGATGGGGGCGCAAGCGTCTGGAAATGCTGATGTCGCCGCGACTGCGCCCGTGACTGCGCCCATGAGTTCGCCTGCCAATCAAACAGGTTTGCCCGAACCTTCTTATGAGAATCCGCTGAATCAGAATGCTGTTGTTTTCTTAATCGGCATGACGGCTCTGGTCCTTATCTGGATTGGAAGATTTGACGTCCTTCAGCGGGTGCTGACGATTCTGGTCGGATTGATGAGTATTCTGTTCGTTGTTGCTGCGATTCAGAGCAGCCCCGATTGGGGGCGCGTGGTTCAGGGATTTATCCCCAGAGTTCCCGCAGGATCGGACTGGATTGTCATTGGGCTGATCGGCACCACAGTAGTTCCCTACAACCTCTTTCTCCACGCCAGTGCGGCGGCCCAGCGCTGGAGCGATGACACATCGGCGAATCCGACGGGCGAAGCAGTGTCTGCAACTTGCCACGGCGCGACGGAGAAAGCAATACGAAGCGCGCGGTTGGACACCATTGTGTCAATCTTACTCGGCGGGCTGATTACAAGTTCGATCCTTGTTACCGCAAGCGCGGCATTTCACGGCAACGCCACGACGGAACTTGGAAGTGTAAAAGACATCGCGGTCCAACTGGAACCTGCGATGGGATCTTGGTCCAAAATCCTGTTCGCGCTGGGGTTACTTGCGGCGGGGCTTACCAGTGCCATCACCGCGC
>CALDEW010000351.1 GCA_937942355.1 uncultured Pirellulaceae bacterium
TACCCGGGGTCTGCGCGAACACCGACTGCCGAACCTCCGGTTGCATCACGCCATCGACTCTCATTTTCAGCTCAACCGGCCAAAAGATCATGGCCAACGTCAGCAGCGCTAAGGCAACCATTCCCGTGATTGCTTTGGCGAGATGGTCGCGGAACAGTAATTTTTGCAGCCATCCCAATCGCTTCCAAAGCGGCGCCAGGAAGATCTCGTTGTGGCGGCGAGCATTATTAAGCGCAAGTTGAGACTGGCCAACGATGAGGTTACAGTCTTCGGAAATTTGATCGCGCGTCACATCGGCATCAAAGTACTCGATAATGACGCAGCCTAACTTAACAGCTTTTTCGCGTTTGCGCTTCTTCATTTCCAGCGTTGGCGAATCGTCGGGCCGTTTTGCCAATGGCAGCACGGCCAACGTCCGGCTGTTGGACTCGTCAAGATAATCGTTAATCTTTCTGGCAACGCTGGGGGCTAACCCTTCTGTGTCTCCGGTGATCCAAAACGGCGTGTCTCCGCTGACGCTGGCGGTCGCAACACCTCCTAATTTTTTAACCACGTTAGCGCGGTTATCGAATTTGTCTTGGCTGCTGATGGCAACGACCTTGCAGCGCCGACCGTTCCACTTCGCCACACTGACGCGATCGGCGTTCAACAACCGCCGCGCCTCATTGGCGATACTGTACGCCGTTTCCTTGGTGTCAATGGTGCCGTGGACTTCGTTGATAAAGTCAACCTTTTCGCTCCACTTATCGGCTGATTTACTGAGGCGGTTCAGATCTTGATGCTCGTGCCATCGCCGAAATAGTTGAGCAATCTGACTGAGGAATCGCAAGTAACCGTCTTTGGCCGACGGAGTGATGTCTCCGCGTTGGACTAATTCCAAGGCACCGCAACAAGATTCCTTGCGATCAAAAACAGGTGCAAGCAACATCAGAAATCGCGCGTCAGCGGTCCCGTTGGTGCCACCTTCAGGTTCTTTATCGGGAGCGAAATTATCTGAGCTCAGGCCTCGAGGTTTTTGACTATCGATGACGGTCAACAGGGCTTCTTTATGAAGGTCATTTTCGTTGTTGAGAATCGCGCGAGCCGTTTCGTGCGGAGCCTGTCCAGAATGGTGAGTCAAACGCGGATTGCGATCTCCGCTGACCTGCCACAACAGCGCACCATGGGCACCCGTGATGCGGACAACATCCTTGAGCACGTTCGAACAAAATTGATCGAAATCTTCGACCGAGCGTGTCATCTCAGTCAATTGGCGGACGGTTGTGCGGACTTCGTCCTTGATCTGATCGGAGGAAGCTTGCGTTTGGTTTTGTTGACCTGCAGACATTCGGTTCTAGGTTGGTTCAGCGGAATTGCGGGAATCGGTGGATCGGAAACGAAACTCGGACGAGCATCTACGTGAACGCAGGCAACACGACGTGTCTCGAAACCCGATTCGGCTTCAAAAGCGAAATCAAAATGCCACCTGTAGAATTTTGCTATTTTGCTCGTCTATTATAAGGTTAGTCGAATTCTAAAGGAACTTTGAATTCCGGCTCTCGACATGCTTTAAAACCAACCTATCAGTAAGCTCAGCCACACAACCCTCCCAGACGCTCCAACACCGAGCCATCCAAGCCATCCAAGCCATCTTTGCCATCGAAAAGTGGCCCAGCGGCACGATAGCTTGGGAAAACGCGATCGTCTACTCGTAATTGTCCAAAATTGGATCCAGCCCCATCTCGCGCTGAGACTTGGCCAATTGCTTTTCACTGAACATCAGCGACTTGCGCGATCGGTAGTGTTGGTTCTCGACTTTCGCCTGGGCTCGTTTAAAAAGCCGTATCCAATGATCGGAGGAACGTGACTTTGCCCATTTTCGGTGACGCATGGCGGCCTGTTGACCAAAGGCCGACTCAAGCAACTTATCGTCGGCACTGATGTATTGCTGGACCGTGCCGGGGTCGCCCTGACGTCCGCAGCGTCCAAATAACTGCTGGTCAATGCGGCTGGATTCATGCATCTCCGTTCCGATAACGTGCAGGCCGCCGAGCGATTTCACCTCGTCGGAAATCTTGATATCCGTTCCGCGTCCGGCCATGTTAGTGGCGACGGTGACGCGCCCTTTTTCGCCCGCGCGTTCGACGATCTCGGCTTCTCTTTCGACCTGCCGCGCGTTGAGCACCTCATGCTGGATGCCGCCGGCGGTGAGTTCAGCCGACAATTCTTCGGATTTTGCGATCGACCGGGTGCCGATAAGAATGGGGCGCCCTACTTCATGGACTTCTTTCACATCAGCTACGATCTGGCGAAGTTTGGTCTCTTCGTCCGCCAAATACTTCACCGGAAGCTCTTTCCGCATCGAAGGTCGATTTGTGGGGATGACCGTCACAGGCATGTGGTAAATCTTCTTAAACTCACGTCGCGACGTATGCGCCGTTCCGGTCATTCCGCTGAGAAAGGGGAACCGGCTAACAAATGACTGTACCGTAATTTTCGCTTGCGTCGCCGTATCCATCGTGATCTCAACACCTTCCTTGGCCTCGATCGCCTGGTGAATACCGCGACTCCATCGTCGCCCTTCGGAGATACGTCCGGTTGATTCATCGACGATCACGATTTCACCATCACGGATCACGTAATCCTTGTTGATATTGAAGTCGCGAAAAACTTGAATTCCTCTCTCCACAAAGTCGTACATCTCTAACAACCCAACACCCGCAAGATCATCAGGTTTGCGAGTCTTACGCACCAGCGCCATACCTTCGGGTGTGAGGTCGACTTTACGGCGTTCGCGATCGTACCAGTAATCTTCGTCCTCGACGAACTCCGGTGCGGCCTTGGCTGTCCAGGTATAAAGTGCTTCTTGTTGATCATGGTTCGAACCATCTTCGGCCGAAGACAGAATCAGCGGCGTGCGGGCATCGTCAATTAAGATGCTGTCGGCTTCATCGATCAGGATGAAGTTCGGTTTTCGGTGGACCGTGAACTTGCCCGCCAATTCGTGGCTTCCATGCTCACCGAAATACAATGACTGTTGTTTCTGTTCACGCGTGGCTGAATGGTCGCGTAAAAAGTCAAATCCAAATTCCTTCATCGTCCCGTAAGTAATGTCGCAGCCATAGGAAGCTCGCCGTTGCTCGCGCGACATCTCCGTTTGAATGACGCCAACGGTTTTGCCCAGCGCCCGATAGACAGGCTGCATCAACTCAGCATCGCGTTTTGCCAAGTAGTCGTTGCTGGTGGCCAGCAGCGCACCTCGTCCTGCCAATGAGTGAATAAACATTGGCAGCGTCGCGGTCAGCGTTTTCCCTTCGCCGGTTCTCATCTCTGCGACATGGCCGTGGCACATCGCTTTGCCGCCTTGCAGCTGCACATCGTAGTGTGCCATACCCAGTTTTCGCGACGCCATAACTCGAACCAACGCGAAACCGCGTTCAATCAGCGTTGTGACTTTTTCGGTCTGCCGTGCTTCAAAACCAAGGTTCAACGCGATGTCGTACAATTCGTCATCGGATAGATCCTCGTAACGTTTGCAGAGCGCTTTGATGCTGGAAAGAAAAGTCAGTTTCACGACGATGAAAATTTGGTTAGGAAAGATCGGCTGAAAACACACAAAGTTACCCCGGGGGTTATTGTAGTCTCCCGTTAGCTAAATCGTAAGACAACAACAATCATCGTTCCAAGTTTGCGATTTCAAAGTTTGTGTTTCCCAGCGTCTGATGCTAATTAAAAAAGCACGCCCATCGCTGAGCGTGCCAGATAATCAAAGGTGCGACCTTAAGATCATATCGAGATCGTTCTGAGCCACATCCGAACGCAATTAGCCAGAGATCACGAAATCGAATTCGTCGTCGAAGTCGCTCAGGCTGAAACCATCGGTCGCTGCGAACGTCGCATCGAGTCCAGCACGAATTTGGCCATCCGAATCCAGAATCAAAAATCCGTCAGATCGACTATCTCCTCGTAATTCAAATCCGGAATCGGCCGAGATATTTGTGTTGCCATTTGAGTTGTAGGTCAATCCGGCCAGAACCAGTCGGTCCGTTTCGATGCCGGTTCCATTTTCAACCCCTGTTCCGAGATTGATCAAGTTACCAGTAACGTCTAACGTTCCAGCAACGTTCGTACGAGCGTCCAGGCTATCGAGCACGTTGAAGGCCCCCAACCCAGCAGTAATCGTCAGATTATTAGCTCGGCTGTTCCCCGTTAACAGGACGGCAGTATCCTCTTCAATGAAGACGTCTCCACCTGAGTTGACCGTCAGTGACCCCGAGTTAAATCTTGCGTCGAAGTCCCTGCCGGTATCGACGCCGTTGGCGAAGATGTCGCCACGATCACCAATAATGATTGGATCGTCATTTAACGCGGTAAAGGAAGTGTTACCAAAGACGTTGATTGTCGATGTCTGACCGTCTCGAATCGCTCCAGCGGATTGAATGCGGGCTACGGTTGCCGTATTCTGGCCAGCAATCAAAGTCGAATCATCTTCAGTGATGTTCACCAAGCCGTCTGCTTCAGTCGCCGTGTTGAAGGTCAACACGCCAAATCGAAAATCATCGTTGGCTTGGTTTCCTAGCAAGATATTGTTGCCAAGGAATCCCATCGACCCCTCAACGTTTACCGTCGCCGAAGCTGAGTTGGTGATGTCACCAGTCGAGTTGATGATTGAAGTTCCCAAGCCCGCTTCGCTGGCGTTAACAAGGTTTGTACTGCTGTCCTCATTCAAACGGAATGTCGTATCAGTATCGAATTGAATGGATCCTGCATTGAATTGGTCATCGCGTGAGTTACCAATATTTACCGCCGATGCGGTGAACTGTGCCAACCCTCGAATGTTGGTATAGGCTCGGTTGTCATCAGTAATGGTTCCGGTAGATCGCAGATCCAAGATTCCGGCTTCGTTCTTACGTTCGATAATGATCAGATTGGAATCGGCTTGAAGTTCGAATCGGTTGGTCGCGAAGAAGAACAACTGCCCCGTTTCGAAATTGTCACCGACCTGATTGCCCAAGAAAACATTATCGGCAGCCAAACCTGTTTGACGTGTCACGTCAATCGACGTGTTGATGCCGTTTGTGATATTTCCAATCGAACGCGATGTCCAAGAACTGGCGCGGTTTTCGCCAACGACGTTTGTGTCGGACCGTTCACTGATGGAAACATGACCGTTGGACGCGAAAGTAACACTGCCCGCGTTAAACGTGTCGGTACCGCTGTCCCCCAATCGAATTCGATTATTGGCTTCCAGTTCAGCCAAACCATTGACGGTGATCGTTGTTGTCCTACCGTCAAAGATTGCTCCGGGAGTCGACAATCGAAGCGACTGAGCATTGGTTGTTAACAGGATGATATTGGAGTCTTCCTGAAGGTCAACAGTACCCGTTGCATCGAAGGAAGTGCGGAAAAAATTCGTCGTCTGATTGTCAGAACCCAAGGCAATATTAGTCCCCGAGAAACGACCGTCGCGTGCCACCACAATATCAGCTCCGTCGACGTCGGAGATCGAACCATTGGCGGTGACATTTAAATCACCTGCGGACTGAATTCCAGTGAAGACAATCGCATTGGCATCGCCGAGCACAATGTCGTTGTTCGATGATCCTGTCGTCGTACCGTTGAAACGAAAGAAATCATTGGTCGCGTTATCCAATCGGATAGAGTTATTGCCCGCGTTGATGGTCGTTGTTCCGCCCACAACCAAACGACCGCCACCGCCGGCAGATCCATCGCCAATACTTCCGCCGCTTCCATCGAGCGTTACATTGAATGATTGGTCGACATCATAGCCACCGAGCACGGAGACTTGATTGACGTTACTAACAAGCACGTTGTCTAAGTCGCGTCCTGCGGCGTCTGTGAAATTACCATTGAGCACCAACGACTGGCCAGCGACGCCACTCTCACCGACGACGGTGATTTGTCGAACGGCGTTGGCCGAGAGCGTGCCGGCGTTGTTGCCGCCAAGCACTTGGCTGCTACCGTTGACGGTGACGTTTTCGTTGGCAACGTTGATGATGGCCGTATCGTTGGCCTCGGACAAAGTCACGGTTAAGATACCTGAGGCAAATGCCGCAGTGGTCGCCAACACGCGGCGATCTTCGAGCGTGCCATAGTTGACCCCCGATTTACGGGATCGCTTGATTTTTGACCTACTGGTTCGTGTTTTTTTTAAGAAAGAGCGCATGGGATTGGGTCTCCGGGTCACAATAGAATTCTTGGGTAGTCAGAGCGTGGTGAGTCAGAATTGTGAACTCAGCGAGATAGGCAAACTTGCCTATAAGCGGGATGAGTTGACTCAAGTTGTGTTTTCAATGTTGTCCCGAATCTTCACAGCAATCGTGAAGCTCAGGCGAGGCGGGAATCAACTCTGCCGATCTATTCAGCATCTCCCGCAAGCCAGCGTCGCCAACGTTGGGTCCGACGGAGTGCTAGCTATATATGGACGGCGTATAACCGATCCAAAAGGTGGGATCGGCAAAGCGTATTGAGAACAATAGGAAATTTCGATACGATCCGCCGCCGCCATCTGAGGGAATGATCTTTGGGCAAAGGAAAGCCGACTCAATTTGCTCGTTAAGGCTGAAAATATATTTACGGCTCCGACGCTGAATCGCTTGAAGTACATGCAGAACTTTGACATCAAACGCAATGCTAGGAAGTGCTGTCAGACCGACGCAGCTTTTCGTCCGGGCGATTGTTTTTATTCGGAATTGGTGGAAACCGAAGATGGCCAGTTACAACGCAAAGACTATGCCGAAGATCAGTGGTCGGGCATGGCAGAGAATGCCATCGGGTGGTGGAAACAAACCGTCCCTCAGTTGGAGTCGGGGAAAATTTACTGGGCTCCCGACGAGGTGCTGCTGAGCTACTTTCGATCGTTGATGCAATTGCCGCAGCAAGCCGAAGCGGCTTTTGTGATGGCGCTATTGATGGTTCAAAAGCGGTTGTTAACACTCAAAGATTCGGTTTTAGAGGACGAAACGAAGCTGGTGTTGCGGGAGAGAAAATCGGGCGAAGTTTTTGAAGTGCTTCAACAAAACATCGCACCCGAGCGTATTAAGGAATTGGAAGAACAACTCTGCTTAAATTTATTCTCAGATCAACCTTTCGTGGAAGACGATGCCGATAAAGAGTAACGATCGTTGTCCCGCCTTCAGGCCGGAGCTACGATCAACAGCGTCTTTAACTAACCGTTGGAAAGAAACCACTTGCCTTCAATTCAAACACCACCGATAAAAATAGCCTATCTGGTTCTGCGATTTTGGGTCGTGTTTGTGGCGCTTTGGGTGGGATTTGGGTTGTTTGGCTTTGATCTTTGCTCATCGGCAAACGCCCAGTGGTTTAAGGGCTTTCGCCGCCCGGCCGCACCGCAAATCCCGATAGCCTTCAACGGAATGCCGACGCAGCAACAGTTGCTTCAACGCCTGGCCGCGCAGACCGCGACGGTTAAACAAGTGGACGCGAGTGTCAGCGTGGCGATCAAAGGCGCTCCAAAACTCAAGGGCACAATTCAGATTGAACGACCGTTGCGACTGCGTCTAAAAGCTGGCGTGCTGGGCGTCGACCAAATGGGCGTCGATGTCGGCAGCAATGACGACCTGTTTTGGATCTGGACACGCGCCGCCATTGGTGGTCAGGCTCCGACATTGATGTACGCATTTCATGAGCAGTTCAAACGATCAAGCGGTGCGGTGCGTCAGGCGATCCCGCTGGAGCCAAGCTGGTTGATCAACGCGCTGGGATTGGTCGAATTTTCGAAAGGTGATTTTCACCAAGGACCGCTGCTGACCGCGCAAGGAAGACTGAAACTAATCACCGTCAGCAACGCTCAGTCAGGCCGGCAGTATCGCATCACCCTCATCGACGCAGCGCGCGGGCTGATTGAACAACAATCCATCTACGACGAAAATCGAAACCTGATTGCGTACACCAATTCGACGGGCTATAAGTACTATCCTGAGCACAACGTCAGCCTTCCGAACCAAATTGAAATGCACTTGTTCACTTCCGATGGACAAGAACAAGAGCTGACAGTGACGACCAGCGGTTACAACATCAACAGCCTCTTCGGCGATCCCCAACGCATGTGGACGATGCCTCAGCCAGCCAACGTACAGAGAATCGACCTCTCGCAAATCGGTGGGCAGCCACTGAGGTAGCCGGTAGCCGCAAGAACCGATGGGAAAGTACGGGCGACCGAAAATCCATTTAATTATCGGGCACACACTTCCGATACTTTCAAAAGCTGTCTCCAAAGAGTCGTTTTCGCGGCCCTGTGACGCTCTGCCGCCTAGCTTGACACATACAAAAGACAGCCCTAATATCTTACGTAAGTTAACTCGGGTTTCACCCAATGTGGCTTCGCTGCCGGTAGTTTTGGCGGGGG
>CALDEW010000352.1 GCA_937942355.1 uncultured Pirellulaceae bacterium
TACGAATTCCCCGAACACACTTGGGTCTACGACATCGAATTCTTAGGCAACGACGTTTTCGTTTCGACAGTCAGCGCGATTTATCGTTTGCCTGGTGCGCGTGTCAATCAAGACGATGCCAAACCTGTTCGACTGCTGTATGGAATTCCGCGTGGCCATACGCATCAGTGCTTCCACGCCCTTGCCTGGGGGCCCAATGGAAAACTGTTTTTTACCTTTGGCGATCCTTCCTGGTACTACGGCGATTTCACACGCCCCGACCACTGGGCGCACTGGACGTTCGTTTATGGCCCCGACCAAAAGCAGCAAAAGTACAACGGCGTCGGTGCAGCGATGTGCATCAATCCAGATGGCACGGAGCTAGAGGGCTACACACGCGGGTTGCGAAATAGTTGTGGGCTGTGTTTTGATTCTCAGTGGAACCTATTTACCAACGACAACGATCACGAACAGTTTCCGGCGATCTATTCGCCGGGCCGATTGCTGCACATCACCCAACACGCCTATTTCGCTTGGCCCAATGGCTGGCTGCGATCCAAAGCGCCCGAGAGAATGGATTTGCTGGAAACCCTTAATGAAGATCTTGGTCGCTACGTCCCCGTTTTACAGACGTATTACAACGAAGACGCGTTCCCGTCAAAATATAAAAATTCGTTGCTGGTGACGCGCTGGGGCAAACGTACCGTTTCCTATCATCCGCTTGAAAAGTTTGGCGCAACATTTCACGGCCCGGAGAAAGATTTACTGGTTTGTAAAAATTTGGCGCGTCCTGTTGGCGTTTGCGTGGGCAACAGCGGAAACGTGTTCGTTGCTGTTTCGCACATGGCACAGAATGAGGGTTCGCCAACCTATCGTAGCGACCTGCTAATGATTTCACCTTCCGAGGCCAGCGCTCTTGGGCAGCGACCGGTTGATTTGACGGCGTTGTCGATTGCCGAACTTCAAGAAAGGGCTACGTCGGATTCTCACATTCGCAGAACTCAAGCGTTTGCGGAATTGATTCACCGAGAAGACACCTCCGAGCTGTCCCAACCGGCCAGCGCTGCTGATGCGTTCAATATTTTTCCGGTGCTGTTAAAGACCCCCACCCACCAACGAATCAATCAGGTGCGGTCAGCGCTTTCTGGTGCCCCTGAGATGCAATTGGCGTCGCTAAGAGCTATTCAACATGCATCGATTACGGAATTCAAGATCGAAGAATTTCTGCCATTGGTTAAATCACAAGATGCGGCAGTGCAGCATGCGGCGATGCTGGCGATTCTTTCGTCGCCCCACGAAATTTCGCCAGCGGTTCTGGAGCAGGTCGTGACTATGGTTTCCGGTACTGACGACACTTTCGTCCGCCATGCGGCCGCTACGTTGATTTCACGCGCGGCATCAGATAAACAATTCAATGCGCTAATCCAGCACCCAGACAAGGGCGTTCGTCTGTTGGCCACCATTGGGTTGGGATACGCAACGTGTTTGGTTCCCGAAGCGGCTGATCTACCTGTTGGACTTGAGGTTCAGCCGCACCGCTATGGAGATCCGTTAACGATCGAACTGGTTAGCGGCACGGTCGATTTGCGTCAATTTGGAAAAAATGGAAACTACACGATCGGTGATCTGTGGCCCTTCATCAAGGACCAACCGAAGTTCGTTTTTGGTTTCGACACGTTGATGACAAAACTGGACGATGCAGATCCGTCGGTTAAAGACACGGCGACGCACTTTCTCAGCCTACTGCATGACGATCGCAGCGAAACGCGACTCGAAAACGTGCGCGTCGCCGCCGCCAAGAAGCAACTGGAGGTTGCCGACAATCGTGAAATTGGCGAAGTCTGGTTGCTGGGGCCGTTGGACGATGCAGCCGAAGGATTCGCAAAGACGCGCGATTTCGAAACGGCACCGATTGACCTCGCTGAACCTGTTGTCTCAGGCGGAAAAGAGTTCACTTGGGAAAAGCAAAAGCGAAACCATCAAGGTTACGGTGGGCTGATCGACTTTGTGAAAGTCTATGGACAGATGGAGAATAAGAGTGTCTACGCCTATTTCCGGCTGCAGACTCCTGCCGACAGTCCCGCTCAAATAATGCTGGGACCTGACGACAGCGTGAAGGTGTTTCACAATGGAACGGAGGTGTTTTCTAAAGATGCCGAACGTGGTCCGCAGCAATACGAAGACCTGGTCAACGTGCAGCTCAAAGCGGGTTCGAATGACTTCTTGTGCCGCTTCCACAATAAAACAGGTGGCTCGGCCAGTTACTTCAACTATCGCGCTATCGGGCAGACCTATTTTACGCTGCCGGACAAACCCGAAGGCATGTCATTGGCTCAACGACTTGCGGCAGCGGCAGAGGGCGATAGCAAAGTACCGGCAGAACTTCTGAACGTCGACTGGAAAGAGAAAGTTGCCGCTGCCGATCCTGAACGCGGTAAGCGTTTGTTCGCCGGAGAAGCGCTTGGCTGTGCCAAGTGCCATTCGGCATCAGCCCAAGACGCGGTAACCGGTGGCCCCAGCCTCGCCGAATCAGGAAAACGATTCACGCTCAACTACTTGGTGGAATCAGTCCTGCTTCCAAACGCGCAAATTTCGCCGGCTTTTAAATCGAATTTGATTCTTGATGTGGACGGCAACGTAATCGAAGGATTGGTGATTGAAGAAACGAAAGAATCCATCACAGTCATGAAGAGCGATACGACGCGCGTAAAGATCGCCAAGGAGGACATCGAAGAAAAAAAGGAAAGCAAGCTATCAGCGATGCCTGCCGGATTAGTCCAAAATGCTTCGGAACTGGCTGATGTTGTGGCTTATTTGCTACAAAGCAAATAGCGCTGCCTTCCTACCAGCAGGGCACCAGCCCAACGCCCCTTACCTCGGGTCCGGAGGACCCAATCTGTGAGCGGCATGGCGCTAGCCGCTGGTTCGTCGCCCAACCTTTTCCTCTTGCGTTAAAGCCTGCCCCCAATGGCACTTACATTAGAAATATCCTGAAGGGATAACAGCGATTAGCCGGTGGTTTAAGCGTAGCGCACACCACCGGAAATTGAGTACTACTGCTACAAAGTCCGACCCCGATAGGGTGTCGCAGCATTAGCCCATAGTTTGCGACCTGCTACGACCCTTTCAGGGTCGAAAAGTTAAGAGAATACTGATCCGGAGGTGTTCGCTACGCTCGACCTCCGGCTAATGGCTATAACCCCATTCGGGGTACTCGACTTGTTTAACAACTGCGAAACTAAAATAAGTGGCATTGGGCGATAGCCACGGTCAAATCCGGCTAGCGGTGAGGACAGTTTAACGACAGTCAGGCAGGCGGAAGCGATTCCTATTCGATTGGAAACACGGTCGCCTTCCGATGCAAATTTCTCTTGTAATTACCAAAAAGTGAACCTGAGCCGAAACCGCAATTTGAGCAACATTACGGTCAAGGCACTAAACTCCTGCTGTTTTTTACACCTAGGGATGCATCTTTCAACCGCCGTTAACAAGCTATAATTTGTCATTGTGACAAAGATATGATCAAAGGTTAAAAATAAACGACCAGCCCACATGGAAAACTTGCAATTTACTGATGAACTGCCTACCATCAAGTTTCTGCCCCCGCTTTGACCTTGAAAGATTCACGAAATGAAATCACCTGCGCTTTCCAACTCACTGACGTGTGTTTTTCTATCAGCGATTGCTGCCAAGAGCCTATTCAGCGGAGGCCATGCTTTCGGTCAGGTCAAC
>CALDEW010000353.1 GCA_937942355.1 uncultured Pirellulaceae bacterium
AAACCGAACAGCAAAAACTGATCGGCAAAGATCTTTCGATACTCGACGACGCTGACATCGACCGCGCCATCCAAATGTTGGTCGCCGAAAATACATCCCACCTAACCGACCAAGGAATTTCTGCCTGCGATATCACACACAGCGCTAAGGCTCACTTGCGATATCAAGGCACCAATACACTGATCGAAGTCGCGGTCGCCTCCATCGACCAAATGATGACCGACTTCCATAATAAGCATCTGCAAAAATTTGGGTTTGTGACAACGGAAAAACAAATTTGGATGGACACGATCGCCGTAGAATCTGCCGGAGCAGCACAGCGATTGGAAGAGGTCGTTGAAACACAATCGGCGACCGATCCTGCCGTTGCAGTCGCTGAAGTGCGGATGTTTGCTGATGGTCGCTGGCATAAAACACCGGTCTACAAATTTGAGGATTTGAAGTTTGGCCACCAGATCGCCGGGCCAGCCATTATCGTTGGTGACAACGACACGATCGTGGTTGAAACTAATTGGTCGGCGTCGATTAATAAGTGGAGTCACTTGATTCTAGAGAAATGCGACTCCGCTGTTTCAAGGACAGAGGTCACTACAACTTGCGACCCAGTTAAGTTAGAGATTTTCAATCATTTGTTCATGTCGATCGCTCAGCAGATGGGAGTCGTACTTCAAAACACGTCTCAGTCGGTCAACGTAAAAGAGCGATTGGATTTCTCTTGTGCAATTTTTGACGATGTGGGCAACTTAATCGCGAATGCCCCGCATGTGCCTGTTCATTTGGGTTCGATGGATTCCGCAGTGAAAGTGGTAATCAACGGTGGCAATATCATCAATCGTGGAGATGTTTTTGTTCAGAACAATCCCTATAACGGCGGGTCCCATTTACCCGACATCACGGTCGTGACACCTGTGTTTGGAACCGATGACTCAATCGAATTCTTCGTCGCCAGTCGGGCTCATCACGAAGACGTTGGTGGAATTGCTCCTGGGTCAATGTCACCGCTTGCACGCACGATCGCTGAAGAGGGTGTGACGCTGGACTGTGAAAAGATGATTGAAGGCGGTACGTTCTCAAGTGAGCGGATCACGAAACTGTTGAATGCTCCGCCCTACCCTGTCCGAAATCTTCAGCAAAACATAGCCGACCTGATGGCTCAAGCGGCGGCCAATGAAACCGGTGTTAAAGAGCTGCGAAAACTTGTTGCCAATTACAGCCGTGAAACCGTCAAAGCCTACATGGGCCACATTCAAGATGCCGCCGAAGCGTCGGTGCGGCGCTTGATTGCCGACGTCCAAGCTGGCAGCTTCGAATATCGGCTCGATGAAGGCGAAGTCATTCGCGTCACAATTGAGCCCAATCATCAACACCGATCGGTCACGATTGATTTCACCGGAACCAGCGCCCAGTTGGCCAACAATCGAAACGCACCAGCGGCTATCACACGCGCGGCGGTATTGTACGTGTTGCGATGTTTAGTCGCCGATGATATTCCGCTGAACGCAGGATGCATGAAACCCGTGACGCTGATCGTGCCTGCGGGATCGATGTTGAACCCAAATTATCCCGCCGCGGTTGTCGCCGGGAATGTTGAAACCAGTCAAGCGGTGACCAACGCGCTATTTGCCGCGCTTGGGGCATTGGGATCATCACAAGGCACCATGAATAATTTGACCTTTGGCAACGATAGATATCAGTACTACGAAACAATCTGTTCGGGAAGTCCAGCGGGGCCGGGTTTCGACGGAGTTGCCGCCGTTCATACACACATGACCAACACACGCATGACCGATCCCGAAGTTTTGGAACAGCGATACCCGGTGGTCGTGGATGAGTTTTCGATTCGGCGCGGTTCTGGCGGACGCGGAAAGTGGTCGGCCGGCGACGGAATCAGCAGACACATTCGTTTCTTGGAGAAGATGGAGTGTGCGATATTGTCCGGCCACCGAGTCGTAGCGCCGTTTGGAATGCTTGGCGGCGAAGCGGGTGAAATCGGTGTCAATATGATCGTTCGCAGCGATGGCCAAAAAGAGAATCTCAGCGGCAGTGCTCAGCGTACCGTTCACTCCGGCGATGCGATCATTGTTAAGTCACCGACCGGCGGAGGTTTTGGTAGGGACTCATAAATTCGCATGCTGTTGAAGCAATGTTGAGTTGTTTGTGATTTGAAACGATTGTAACCCTAGCTTTAGCGGGGATACTATCGTTTCTGTCGCTAAATAGGTGCGGCATTTCTTTGACTTAAATAGTAGTCAAGGCTAGGATGTAAGTACTGAAAATCGCGTCTCAAAACGGCTTGATGAATGTAAATTTTCAAACCCGCATGCAATACCTTTGGTGCAAACGGTTTACCTTCTCCATCTTTGAATTCACACCATGACTAATTCCCGAAAATCGTACGCATCTCCGACCTATCAAGTTCTTGAGCCACGCAAACTTCTGGCGGGCGATGTGACGGTATCGGTCGACGGTTCGGCGCTGATAGTTTTCGGCGATGCCGAAGCCAACCAAATTCAGATCGTCGGAGCACCTGACGGTTCAGCGATCGTTAGAGGTTTAGATGGTACGACGATTAACGGGGGCAGCGCTGAGTTTTCTGCCGGCGCGAATCTTCGTTCGGCTCAAATTCAATTAGGCGATGGCAATGATGAAGCCGATATCCGCGGATTAGTGCTTCGCAACGCATTGACGGTTCGAACCGGCAGCGGAGACGATTCTACGGACATCCAACACATCAACGTGCGCGGCATCGAAGTCTCAGGCAACGATGGAAACGACGTGATGCAATTTGATAACGTTTTCAGTCGCCGCTCAATCGTTATTCAAGGTGGTGATGGCGATGATACGGTGGCAATCGGAGCGATGGCGGCGAATCGTGATGGCTTAATTAACACTGGCAATGGCAACGATAGCTTGGCCATCGACAATTTGGGTATCAAAGAAAACATGAGCCTGCTGTTGGGCAACGGCGATGATCAAGCGCTGATCGCAGGCGAGACCTATGGCTATCGGGGCAATATCGTGTTGGGTGCTGGTGATGATACCCTTTCGGTCCTGCCTGCTACTAACGAAGCGGCGGCAAGGTTTCGGCGCAATCTGAACATTTCTGGCAATAGCGGTGACGATACAATCGCATTGGATGCAAGCGTGACTGCAAATAGGCGCGCTCGAATTGACGGTGGTACCGATAGCGACGCGATTCAACAGGGCGACGCAAGTCTACGACGATCAACAATCCGGAATTTCGAAAGCGAAGAGGTTGCTGATCTCAATACGCGGCTCGATACATTCTACGCCGCGCTTGCCGGCAGCAATATCGAAGTGACTCGATTTGGTGGAACCGCTACCGACACGACATCGACATTGACAGTAACTTCGACAGCCCTGAACCAAAACTTCGGTGGCGACCCGCAACCCGTAGATGATGCTTTATCGCTCACAGGTAACGACGATGAAGTTGTTTCTGGTGCGACGGTCTCTATTGATGGATTTCAAGCGGGCGAAGAAGAGCTGGCGTTCGCAGGCACCGGCGATATTACAGGAGCTTTTGCCGGTGGCACGTTGACGTTGACCGGAGATGCCGGCCTTGAAGAGTACCAAGTGGCGCTTCGCTCGGTGACGTACCAAAACACAAGCGATAACACGGCGCCATCGACGCGAACGATTGATTTTACCGTAACGACCGGCGACGGCGATTTGACAGGATCACGAACGATCAATCTTGTTCCGGCGACCAACCAAGCTCCGGTGTTGGCTGCGTTGTCAGCACCGGTGGTGGCAAACGTTGCAAACGTAGATAGCAGCGGAAACGTCCAGCCGGTTTCTATTATCTCGTCAGCAATTGAAACTTTGATCACCGAGGTTGACAGCGATCAACTTGGCCAAGCAATCGTGA
The DNA here is from genome assembly GCA_937942355.1 of uncultured Pirellulaceae bacterium. Lineage (GTDB taxonomy): Bacteria > Planctomycetota > Planctomycetia > Pirellulales > Pirellulaceae > Mariniblastus. The sequence continues at coordinate 3,893 of CALDEW010000353.1, forward strand.
CGATCGACGATGGTCGGATCGACGGAGATGTTTTGGCGTTCACTGAACAGGCAGGCATCACGGGAACCTTTGACGAAACGACTGGCGTGTTGATCTTTGCGGGCGACGCGAGTGTTGCGGACTACGAGACAGTGCTGCGAAGTGTCACCTTTGGGGTTAGCGACGCCGCGAATATTGGTCAACGGACGGTGTCAATTGAAGTGACTGACGTGGCAAATGGTTCGGCGTCTGCCGCAACCGACCAAACAGAACTGCGCGTCGACGTGGTGACGTCGGAGACCGCGCGAGTGACGTCATCGGCGATCGCTCAAGAGCTTGGCAACGGTGAAAGTCTGGCGTCGGTGGATCCATCCATTTTGGTCGTGGGAAGAGGCGATGCCGTTGTTAATAGCGCTACTGTTCAGCTATCTTCTGGGTATCAAGCGGGCGAAGACCAGTTGAATTTTGTTCCCCTGTCTAGCAATCCAGAAGTCACTGGATCGTTTGATGCAGCCACGGGAACACTGACGCTGACCGGCGATGCTTCGGCAGGTGTTTACCAAAGAGCGCTGCGCAACGTTACTTATGAAAATAGTGTCACCAATGCCGACGAACGAACCGAGGGAGACCGTACCGTTATTTTTACCGTCAATTCAGACACCGCAATTTCAGACACACGTGTTATCCGACAAGGTACTTTTGATCGGGACGCACGTGTTGAGGCATTGTTGGATCAGTATGTGGCCGACAACAATTTGACAGTTCAAACAACCAGTTCGGGATTGCGTTACATTGTCGATACAACAGGCAACGATGTGTTTCCTGAGGCGACTGATAGGGTCCGAGTGAATTATTCGGGAACCTTGTTGAGCGGATCTGAATTCGACGCAAATAATGATATTACCTTCTCTTTACAGCAAGTGATTCCTGGTTGGACCGAGGGTTTTCAGTTCTTCTCCGAAGGTAGTTCAGGGCAATTGCTGATCCCACCTAGTCTGGCTTACGGAAACGACGCTCTCGACGGAATTCCTACGAACTCGATTCTGATTTTTGACATTAATTTGTTGGAAGTTAATCCTGCGTAGTAATTCTTGAGGTTTGAGAGAGGTTGGAGTATCCGCTAAATTGCGAATCATTTACCTCGCCGTTTCCTCTCAGTCATGCGACGCGAAAAATTAACGAATTCTTCATGTAGCGTTCGTGAATTTTTAACCAAGTTCAGGTAGGTTTACCGTAATAAAGCATGAGAATCGGCCAGTCGCCGAAATCGTCTTCTCAGCGGTCGCTTTAACCTACTCTGATGGAGCATGAGAACTTGTTACGGAAACACAATCGCGGTGGTGGTACGTTGGTAGAATCGGATTGCTTGAGTCAGATCGTGCTGAGTCTGTTGACGCGCGTCTCCATGTTCGTGGTAGTGATAACCTTTGCTTGGTACGGCCAAAGCACGGCATGGGCTGAGAAACCTGTCAGCGCGATAACATTAATATCAGTCACGGACATCGCAGGCGACGCTCCGGATCGTTCGGGTTTAGCGGGAATGAAAATCCCAGAGTCCTGTTCGGATTCAGTGGCAGATCCAAACGCGTCTTCGGATCAGGTTTTTCCCGCAAACATTTTTGGAGGAATCTCTGCGGTTGATTGGTCAGGTGAGGGAAACGACTATTGGTTTCTGGCCGATCGAGGACCGTTGGATGGAGCGGTTGATTGGCCGTGCCGACTGCATAAGGTTCGTTTAAATTTCGCCTTTAACGATACTGATCCGGTTGCTTCGAAGCTTACCGCGGAGATCATCGAGACAGTGTTCTTGGAAGATTTTCATGGTCGCCGATTTACCGGTTTGGCGTCTGCCTATACGCCCTCTGCCGATCATCCGGTTCGTTTGGATCCAGAAGGTTTACGTGTTTCGCCTAAGGGGACGTTTTATATTTCGGATGAATACGGGCCGCGGCTGATGGAGTTTTCTCGCGCGGGTCGTTTGATCCGCGAATTGACGATGCCTGCCCATTATCAATGTGCTTGTCCCGGAACGAGTTGGCGGGACGAGAATCCCAACAACGATACTGGCCGACAATCAAACCGAGGCATGGAAGGGCTGGCAATTTCAGGTGACGGTCGTCAGTTGTTCGGAATGATGCAAAGCCCTCTGCTCCAAGATTGCCAGCGCATCAACAAGACAGCAGAGCCAATGGGACGTAATTGTCGTTTACCGGTGTTTTCTGCCAATGGTGACTTAGAGGCGGAGTACGTTTATCAATTGGATAATGAACGTCTTAAGCTGAACGAGATTGTTCAATGCGGTCCAGACCAACTATTGACGATTGAGCGTGACGGCCTTCCCGGTTCATTGGCCCAGTGTAAGAATCTTATGTTGATATCGCTGCGGGAAGCGACCAATGTCGCCGGACGCGCAGAAGCCCTGACCGACGAATCGGCCAAAAAAATCAAAACGGTTAAGAAACAGGTTCTGCTGAATCTATTAGATCCGAAGTGGCATTTGGCCGGTGACCAAATGCCCGAAAAAATTGAGAGTTTGGCATTCGGCCCGGATCTTCCCGACGGCCGACGGTTGTTGATCGTCGTTTCAGACAACGATTTTGAAGTGGATCATCCAACGCACGTTTATGCCTTTGCGATTCCAAAGGATTTGTTGGAACAGCCTTTGGTCGACGAAAAACAAGAGCTTGAGGGACCGGAGTTCTCTTTGCTGGTGAAATAGTAACTCGTGACCTGGGTGAAATTTACGGTTTGAGGTAGTGGGTGAACAAGTCCGACCCTTCCTTTACCCTTTCATTCAGCCTTTGGTGCATCGTTTAAGCGAGGCTGGGCTTTGAAGGAGGGAATGCACCTTCGGAGTCTATGACTGTCTTTTGAATTCCGTTGCTAAAAGGCGATATCAACACCGAAGTATCCGCCATAAAGCACTAGGTCTTCGTTGGCACGCGGGGTACTGTTGGATACGATATCGTTGAAATTGGAATCGCCTTGGTTTTCCGCAAAGGCGATATCGTCAACGAAGATGGCTTTATAGCCGCCTCGTAGCCGAACGCTGTTTGCTACACGGTAGGCCAGCCCAAGGTCGATTTCCCCCAACATGGTATAGTCTTGGTCTTCGCCTGAGAAGTTGAACGGTGTCCCCTGGTTAGGATCGTTCAACACCTGGGCGACCCGCTGTTGGCCATCGAGTCCAGTGACACTGGCCCGTTGAGAACTGCTGAAGTTGTTTTGAAAGATACCCGCTTTCAATCCGACCAACAAACCCAAACGTTTTGTCAAACTGAATTCTGTGCGACCACCAAATTGAGCTCCGTACAGTTCGTTCTCCACGTCCACTTGATAATCGGCGCGAGAAATGTCTCCACCGACGAATGTGTTAGGTCTGATTCCGAACGCTGAATAGTTCAAAGACTCGTCGAATTTGAAGTATCGAAAACCCAAGAGGTACTCAAATATTGCGTCGCGACCCCGAACCGTTCGAGCTTGGCGACCCATTCGCAGCAGATTAAATTCGGCGTTCTGAATTGACATGTCCCGACGGACTTCGTGAACATCGGCAATGTTGTAGGCTTGCTCATGGGTTAGCCCACCAATCTGTCCGACTCGACCAAAGTCACGAACCAAAGTAATGGGATTACCAGCGAATTGGGCAGTCTCAGCACCCGGATTGAGAGACAGGTAGCGTAGTTCGAAACCTTTGCCGGAGGCACGTCGCCGCACCAAACTGGCGTCGAAACCGCCGATGTTACCAAAGTCGGCATCATCAGATCGCAGGAACCTTGTTGATGTCGCACCAAAAGGAAGAAACTCCGTACTCAGCGGTACACCGGGAGTGTTTCTGCTGAGGAAAACCCCAGAAACGTTGAACAGTGTGTTCGTACGCGTGTCGTTGGGATTACCGATTCTGTCAGAAACCGCGGGTTGATAGACGTTTCCGTCTTGGTTGTACCGATCGACTCTGCTCAAAGATTCATCGTAAGGAGCCGTTTCGCAAACCGCTCCGTCAGATTCACAATACGTTTGGTCGTAGTCGTTGTACTGTTCGTCTCGGCGACGTTGCTTTCTTCTGTGGTGTTTGTCGAAGTGCCGAGCGATCACGCCGCGTTTGATGTCGCGATGGTTAATGTCATCATTGTCAAAACGACCTTCTTCCGTTCGAAAGTACGAATCAGGACCGCCAACGATTTCGAAATCAGTACAATCCGATTCGCTACAGGTATCACAGCCGCAACTGTCAACGACTGTTTCACATGAGTTACATTCGTCAAAGCTCTCTTGGACGATTGTTTCACATGAGGAACAATCGCCTACGAATTCAGTCTGAGAGAGTCGACCCTGGCACGCATCGCACTGGCAATTATCAGGTGCGAGATCGTTTGATCCACAAGCACAAACACCAGCAACGACAGGGGCCGTATTATGTGTATGTGTAGGGTAAGCGATATCAGCGGCGGCAGAAAATTTCTGAGGCTGTTTTTGCAGATACTCTTGAGAAACAGAAGGCGTTCGAGGCAGCGTAAACGTATCCTCCAACGAGTACATATCTTGCTGGATTTGCGGCACACGACTGTAGGGAACCGGTTCGTTGATCACCGAACTCCGATTACTGGTCGCCGCTGGCAATGGTTTCGGATCGCCTGGCAACGGATTGGTCGCTGGCGGCTGAACGATGTCTTTCGGATTGATTACGCCGGGCCGAAAATTCGAACTTGAACCGTTGTCCGGTAGCAGTTCAGCGATCGGGCCGGGTGCGAGACCGTCAAAGTTGGAACTGGTTGATTGACCGGTAACGATTCCGGCGGGTGCCAATGCCAACACCAGAGCGGGCGAAATCCAAGCGGGAGAAATCCATTTCATCTTTGTCTACCTTGTTCTATTCAGGCCTCTGTACAACGTCGATGCTTCGGCGTCGGTGGATCGTTGCAAACGGGCCTGACAATCAGTACCAGTATTAATTCAGATTAAATCGCTGCAACACGTACTTATCTCATCGTCACTACAACTAGCCCGTGTCAGTAAAACATGATCAATCCAATCAACTCTCAAAATCAGACCACGCAGAATCAGGACAGATATGAGAAACCAGATAGGCGCAAGAAACAGAACAAGCGTTAAGCTTTAACATTCCACTGGTTTACCTTGTTTTCGTTATGTTTTTACGTCTGATCGAATACTTGTGCATTGGCGATCCAGTTCGCGCGTTGTGACAACCTTGTTTTCAATCACATCAGCGGCGCGTTAGGTTGTAACGACTGTAACTGTTTTAAGGATTTGTTCATTGAGGCTTCGTTGTGTCGATTCGCTATTTGCTGATTCAGGGTGCGTTTCTTATTTCAATGCTTATGTGGATCGATCGCGATGCCTCGAATGCTAGTGTTTGAGACGGGCGGGTCACTATTGAACGGCTTGGCGAAATGGAAATGGAGCACCCGTATCAACGGAGGCTGGAGCCTATCTCTACAGCTTGGCCGTTTAAGAAACCATGTATCGCTCCGCCGGAAGTGGCCAATGGGAAACTGTGTGAAGTAGTGTATGATGGGCCAGGTAAGGCAGCGGGTCGTTAAGGAAGACCCGACTATCCATATTATCTTTAGCTCAATTTTTCTTTAGCTACGTGAGCCGCTTTGAGGCTCCCAGAAATGAGTCAATCGAAACTGAGGCGACAGATCGCCTATCAAGCTGCTCGGTTAATGTACGACCGACAGGAATCCGAGTACTACCAAGCCAAGATCAAGGCGGCTCGAACGGTTTGCAAAGAGCGCGTCAAACCCAAAGATCTTCCCAGTAATGCTGAAATCCGCGACGAAGTTCTGCTGATGGCAAAAATGATGGAAGGCGCCGTAGAGCACGATCGTTTGCGGGATATGCGGGTCGAGGCGATTCGCGTGATGCGAATCCTTCAGCGATTCAAAACCTATTTGATCGGCAGCGTGCTCACTGGCCACATCCGCACGGGTTCGGATATTGACATCCATGTCTTTGCCGACAACATTCAGCAGATCACCAGCGAATTGGACTATCACGGGCTCCGGTACACAACCCAACAAAAGCGCGTCGTCAAAAACAATGAGCGGCAATTGTATCGGCATATTCACATTCAAGACCGTTTTGAAATTGAGCTGACGGTTTATCCACTGTCCAAGTTGGGCTTCAACTTTAAAAGTTCGATCACTGGCAAAGCGATTCAAAAAGCATCCAGACAACAATTGGAATCGTTGATGGAGATTGAGTATCCAGAGGTGGATCTTGAGCAAACACTTCAGCAGGCCGAAGAAATTTTGGATCGTTTTCAAGTGTTTCAGGTGCTATTGTTGCCGCTGGAGAACGTGAAACAGAATCCAAAATGGCACCCCGAGGGTGACGCGCTTTACCACAGTCTGCAAGTTTATGATCTGGCGTGTGACCAGTCGCCTTACGATGAGGAATTTCTGTTGGCGGCGCTTTTGCATGACGTCGGTAAAGCGATTGATCCATACGACCATGTCAGCGCCGGCGTCGAAGCGGTGCAAGAGTTCGTTACCGAACGTACTTTATGGCTGATCAAGCATCACATGTTGGCTCATGAACTTCACGATCGAACGATCGGTGCCCGAGCCCGCAATCGCTTGATGAGTCACGAGTTTTACGACGATTTGGTTCTGCTGGGAGAATGTGATCGCGCCGGCAGAAAGTGCGGTGTCGAAGTGACCGACGTTGACGATGCACTGGAATACATTCGTTCGATCGACACGATGTTTGGGTAGTCAAATAGGTTGGGCGGCCACGCGATAACGGTCAAATGGTATTTCAGCCAGCGATTCTTGATCTGTTACGATGTGACTTATAAAAATTATCGACTTGAGCTTGCCCGTAGGGAACTCGATGCGTGGCGTGGACATTCGCACCGCGCAAACGATCGCCAACGAAGGCTGGAACGCAACAACGCTGGAGCTTTATTCGCATTTTGGAACTCATACGGACGCGCCGGCTCATTTTGTTGATGGAGCCGCGACGATTGATCAGCAAGACCTAAGTGTGTGCGTTGGAACGGCCTTGATGATTGACCTTACTCTCAATGGACCTGTCAGCGAAGCGCTGGCCAAAGAATCGCACATAGTTTGCTGTTGGCCAATCACGGGCCTGTGGTCGCCGGAAAGAGTTTAGATGCCGCTGTTTACGCGACCGCAGGACCAAGCTTTGACATCTTTAGTCGCGACCCATGGTTGGACGTCGGCGGAAAAACTGCTGAAGTAGTCTGTCGAACGGTGGACCTCGAAAGCGGCTTCGTCGGTGTACTTCTCGTAGAGAAAGCACTTTGTTTCGTCGTTGGGATCGAAGCACACATCGAACTGGTGGCATTGAGGTTCATTGGTCAACGAATCTTCTGCCTGTTGCCGAATCCGATCGCGGAATTGACTGACAAATTCTTTGTTGATTGTGAACTCAACGGCGATCACGTGCATGGCGTCTTTCGATCTTAAAGTTGGTTCATTCAATGATCAGCATTAGCGAGTTATATCTTGAGAAAAGTCTGTCTGCTCAAGCTCCAAAGCTCCATCGGTATCAAGTTCTTCGAAACTGTTTTGCGATTGAAGAAGAGAATCGTCTGCAAACTCCAAGTCCTTAGATTTCATAGATCCGAACAGTTCTTTAGATTGCAGCAAAATCTCCGCTGGTTGTGCAGGTTCACTCCTTTCTACTTTTTCCGCTGCCTGCGAAACAACAGGGGCTATTTCAGGGACTTGAGCTGTGTCAGAATCATCTGAGCAGGAACAAAAAAGCAAAATCGACAGAAGAGCAAAAGCTTTTAGCGCTGAGGTTCGCATAATAGTTTGTCAAATCATGTAGAGAAAGAAAACGGTAACGTGCACTTTCGGTGGAATCGAAAGACAAGTTGCGGACACGAGCATCGATTATAGTTCTGGTGTCGTTCCGGTTCTATCCCTGAAATACACCATTTTTTCCTGCACGTTGTAAACAAACTTAACAGTCATGTTTAGGCAATAGGTAGTAACAGTATGAAGAAGCTAAAAAAGAGTGCTTGTTTGCATCCATTTGTAAAATTGTTGGATTAGGGTTTTGCAAATGCAGTGGTATGTGTACTTAATGGCGATTTTCGCGGGAGCTCTGGCGGGCGTAATTAATACGTTGGCCGGGAGCGGTTCGTTGGTAACGTTGCCGATGTTGGTGTTCTTGGGATTGCCGGCAGACGTTGCCAATGGCACCAACCGAGTTGGAGTGCTTCTTCAAAACGTAGTCGGAATTTCAGTTTTCCGCCGCTTCGGTTCGTTTGAACCGGCTTTCAACCGGTGGTTGGTCGCAACTGCAATCGCGGGAGCGTTGCTGGGAGCTTGGATCGCAACGATCCTTGACAAATCAGCAATGGAAATCGCGATCGGTATTGTGATGGTCGTGATGTTGGTCGTGCTGATCTCAAACCCCAAACGTTGGTTGAGAGAGCAATCGGAAGTGACGACCGGGCGGCCTGGTTGGCTGGCGCTGCTGCTTTTCTTTGGAATTGGAATCTATGGCGGATTTATCCAAGCCGGCGTGGGTGTTTTGCTGCTATCGGCGTTGGTGTTAGTTTCAGGGTATACGCTCAATCACGCCAACATGATTAAGCTGGTGATCGTGCTGTTGATGGCGATGATTTCCCTGCCTTTGTTTGTGCTCAACAACCAAATTGATTGGGCACTAGGCGGGCTAATGGCAATCGGCCAAGGGATAGGAGCATGGCTGGCAGCGAATTATGCGACACGCGTTCCCAACGCGAACGTCTGGGTCCGGAGATTGTTGATCGTCATCGTGTTGATCTCGATCGCGCGATTTCTCGTCATCTGATCTCTGAGACAGAAGATTTTGGCCAGCTACAAGTAGTACAGCATTAAACACAAACCAAGAATCAACGTCGCCCACACCGCCATCGTGCTGGTGCTCCAAGCGCGACCCATCAGACCTTGGTCATTGAAGCGCTTTTGAAATCCCTTGATCGCACCGTTAATCATGGCAACAAATCCTTTGCGAATGCCTGTATCGACAAACGCCACTGCAGCACTGACACCGCTGATCAACCACGGTAGCGCTTTGCGATAAACCCAGTCGGTGTCCAAATTCGTTGCGTCAATCTCGGCAGGATAGAGCTTGGTTTTCATCA